>VXZF01000703.1 GCA_009845645.1 Gemmatimonadota bacterium
GTACTTCGCCGTTGCGGGCGTCGAGGCAGACCGCGTATTCATCCCCGCTGTGGATGTGCATCGTATAGATCCGATTGCCGACTACGGACAGGCCGGAAAAGCCCTTCCCGGCTTGGACGCGCCAAGATTCTTCAAACGACGGCTTGTCGCCGAATAGGCCGGTCTCCGGCGAGATCCCATTGCGGTCGGGGCCGAGCCATTGCGGCCAGCCCGCGGATTGCCAGCGCGACCAATCTTGGGCCAAGGCTGGCAAGGCGCATAAGACGAGGGCTAACAGGGCGTTGCGCACGATACTCATTGGGTTGCTCCTTGTATCTTGAGGCAGACGATCTCGCTTTCGTCGCGCATATAGAGGCGGCCATTGGCCAGCGAAGGGGCCGTCCAGCAGCGGCTGTCGAAGACGGGGTAGTTGGCCTTTTCGACGAAGCCTTCGGGCGTGGCTTCGGCTAGGCCGAGGTTGCCTTGTTCACCTAAGATGATGAGATGGCCGTCGGCGATGATCAGGGTGCCCTTGTTGTAGCCTCGGGTCTTCCACTTTTCTTCGCCGGTCTCGGCGTCGAGGCACTTGAGGATTGAGCCGCCAAAGCCGTAGAGATGGTTCTCGTAGAGGACCGAGGTGCCGAACTCGTTTTCCATCTTTTTGTTTTGCCAGACCTGCTCGACGGCGAGGCTGTCGCCGTTGCCCTTGATTTGCAAGAGTGTGCCGCCGTTGCTGTTGACGGTGGAGATAAAAATTCGGTCGGGCGCGATGAAAACGGGCGTCGCCGCGCTGACGTCGTAGCGGGTTTTCCAAGGGTAGCGCCAGTAAACGCGGCCGTCTTCCGGTGCTAGGCCGGTAAGCGAATAGGCCGTGAAATAGGCGAGTTGGCGGGTGCCGGCCGCAGTGAAGGCGATGGGCGATGAATAGCTCATCTTTTCGTTGAGGGCGGTCCAAACGGTTGCGCCGGTGGCTTTGTCGAGGGCTACGGCGGTGACCGGGGTTGTGCGGTCGATGGCCATATCGACGACAAAGTTGCCGTCGTGGCCGCCGGCTTCGACTAGGAGCAGGTCGCCTTCGACTAATGGGGAGGTGCTAAACCCCCACCTCGGCACTTGGCTGCTGAACTCGACGACCAAGTCCTTTTCCCAGATCGGCGTGCCACTCGCGGCTGCGAGTGCAAAGAGCTTGCCGGTGGCACCGAGCACATAGACGGTCTCACCATCGACGGTGGGCGTCGAGCGCGGGCCGTCGCCGCCTTGGGTTTCCTTGTAGTAAGGACCGGTGCGGTGACGCCAGATCTCATTGCCGGTTTCGGCGTCGAGACAGATGGCGAACTCGTCGTCGCCTTGGGCGAACATGGTGAAGACTCGGCCGTCGGCGATGGAGATGCCGGAGAAGCCATTGCCGAGCGGGACGCGCCACGCTTCCGCAAAAGGTTGCTCGGCGGTGAAGAGACCGGTTTCGCTGGAGATGCCGTTGCGTTGGGGGCCGAGCCACTGAGGCCAGTCGGCCGCTTGTGCGGCGGCGGTCAGGAACAGTAGAAATGCGATTGCGTTTTTCAATGCTACCTCCTACTTAGGTATAGCGTGCGTTGCGGTATTGGGTTTGGTAAAAGTCGGGCAGGAGCTGATCGACGCGCATGAGTCCCTCGTCGGTCAAGGTGATCGAGTCCGCGTCGAATTGGAGCATGCCCTCGTCGCGCAGGCCGCTGAGTGCAGTGGCGAAGTGGGCGACGATATCGACGCCGAATTTGGCGCGAAAATACGCGGTATCCAGCGCGCCTAATTTGAGCTGGAGGATCACTTCGCGGGTGAGTTGCTCTTCGCGGTTAGTGGCGAAGGCGCGGTGGATGGGGAGGTCGCCGCGGTCGATGGCGGCGAGGTACTCGTTCCACTGCGGCGCATTCTGGTAGTGGACGCCGCTCAGGTGCGAGAAGGAGGCAACGCCGGTGCCGATCATGTCCTGGCCGGTCCACACGGCGTCGCGGTACACGAAGCAGGCGTCGGGCATTTTCTTCATGGTGTAGGCGCTCGAGCGCACGTATCCGGCGGCGGATAGTTGCTCGAAGGCGTAGGCGTGCCAGGCGCGCTTAGTCTTCCAGTCGGCCAAGGCCAGCGGCTCGCCGTCGCCAGCGAGCAGGTCTTTGGAATAGACCGTGTTGTAGGGCAACTCCATCTGATAGACGGTGACGCTGTCGGGATCGAATTCTATGGTTTTTTGCACGGTCTGACGCCAGCTCGGCCACGTCTCGCCGACCATGCCGGCGATCAGATCGACGTTGACCTGATCGAAGTCGAGCGCGTGGATCCAGGGCACGACTTGGTAGATTTCTTTGCTAACGTGGGCGCGGCCGTTGTGGCGCAGAATCTCGTCGTCGAGGTTTTCTATTCCTAGGCTGAGGCGGGTGACGCCGATGGCGCGGATGGCTTCTAATTTGGCTTGGGTCAGGGTGCCCGGCTCGCACTCAAAGGCGATTTCGTCGGCGTGATCCCAGGGCATGGCGTCTTTGAGGCGCTGGACTAAGGAGCGCAGGTGACGCGAACTGATGTAAGAAGGGGTGCCGCCGCCAAAGTAGATAAAGTGCAGTGGCCGATCTTGGACTGCTGGTTGCTGAGAGTAGTGTTCCACCTCGCGGGCG
>VXZF01000726.1 GCA_009845645.1 Gemmatimonadota bacterium
GTCGAAGGAAAAGGCACCCGCTGTCGATAGGGTGCCAGCGTAGCGGCCCTTGTAGCGGCCAAAAACCGCTTGGCAGGCGTCCTCATAGACTACTAGGCCGTGGCGCGCGGCGACTTCGTTGATGGCGTCCATGTCGCAGATCAGGCCGGTCAGGTGCACGACGAGGATCGCCCGCGTGCGCTCGGAAATGCACGCCTCAATAGTTTCGGCATTGACGTTGATGGTGCCGGGTGCGGCGTCGGCGAACACGGGGATGTAGCCGGCGCTGATCAGGCCCTGCACGGTGCCGTAGTCACTGACTGAGCTGACTACGATCTCGTCGCCGGGCTCAAAGCCGAAGGCTGCGGCCAGCACAGCCAGGGCTGGCGTGCAGCCCGGCGTGGCGATGCAGTGTGTGACGCCGTGGGCTTCGGCGAAGGCTTGCTCGAACCGGCCCACCATGTCGCAGGTGAGACCGGAATCGACGACCTCGGCTAGGTACTCCATGGCTCGCGGGCCGATCTCGCGGGGAAAGGGTTGGGGTAGCGGTCCGTCGAATTCCTGCTGGGTTGCGGCCCCGTAGCGCGCGTGTTTGCGGACGGTAGCGGTATTGGATGTCATGGGCGGCTCCGGTTTGCGGAAGATAGGTGCCCTAGTGTTTGATATAATCTGGCAGGTGTCAAGCTCTAGAATAGCGGGTATTGAGCCGATGGTGCGGCCCCTTGGATCAACGACGCATTGAGCGGCCTAGCCAGCACTTGATAAAGTCCCCTTTTGGCGTAATTTGTGGCATTATTCACCTGCATTGGGAATTGCGGAACTATGGCCACTGAGACTGCTGGACGCGCCAAAGATTACAAGGCGATGATAAGAGAGGCTGTTTCCTGCGGAGAAACATTCCTCAGACTCACCATGAGTGGCGGGTTTCGAGGCGAGTTCATCCCTTGGACCAAGGCTGTGGTACGCCCTGTCGAATTGAGAGGTGAAAGGCACTACCAATTTATCTACTACGAAAGCAAAAAGGGAATAACCAAGAACTACAGCGGCGTAGAGTTTCCCCAAAGACTCGAAGCCTTGCTCTCTATGCCGTTCCGCTTCATCCACGTGCAGACCACGAGCGGCGACCTCCATATACGCATCACCAAAAAGGGGAAAGTGCTACTCACAAGAGCTAGACCTTCCCGAACTGAACCGCGGCCACATTTGGCACACAACCGCGTCAAAGGTTATCCGATTCCCCGAGATACTCCAGATCGATTTCTCCAGGGCATTGGCATCATGGATTCGTCTGGCGAGGTAAAGCCCACCATGCAGAACAAATTCCGCCAGATCAACGAGTTCATCAGGCTCATGAGTCAGGCCATTGCGAGGAGTGGTCTCTCCGGCCGAGAACTGACGATTGTCGACTGCGGCTGTGGGAATGCCTATCTGACCTTTGCCGGGTACCACTATCTGCATCACATTCAGGGCGTATCGGTCCGGGTCATTGGGATTGATAGAGAAGTCGAACTCATTGAGCAATGCAACGAGTTGTGCGATTCCCTAGGCTGGAGCGGGTTGGAGTTTTTCCAGGCCCGGATCGCTGATTATGCGGCTGAGGTCGCTCCGGATATCGTCCTGAGTCTGCATGCGTGCGACACTGCGACCGATGAGGCGATTGCACAGGGAGTAGTCTGGCAGAGCCCTATCATTCTCGCGGCCCCTTGCTGCCAACACGAATTGCGTCCCCAGATTGAAGCTTCTCCGTTTGAGCCGGTGCTGAAACACGGCATTTTAAAGCAGAGAACCGCCGATATCCTGACGGACGCCTGTCGCGCACAAATACTGCGCATTTTGGGCTACCGCACAGATGTGGTCCAATTCATAGACTCGAAACACACGCCCAAGAATCTGATGATCCGCGCCGAGAGAACCTCGAATCCGGGAAATCGGTCGGCCATAGCGCAGTACAAGGCCCTCACCGATTTTTGGAAAATTGAGCCGAGTATCGAAAGGCTATTGAAAGACGAACTCGCACCGTATTTCGAGCGCGATTGAGCATGACTGAGGCGCGGAATCGGATGTGTTAATCGCCAATGCGATTCAGCCAATCCCAACTCGCAATTTTTCGCAGCAACTCCATCCTCTCCGGGATGTGATAGTTCAATAGCAGGCGTCGTAGCACAGCTACTGTTAGAAACCATCGGAGGACGCCGTCTTCCCCAATGGGTTCGGGCTTGTCTGTTGCCGCGATATACGCCTCGACAAATTGATTGGCGAGATCCAGGGATACTTCGGGGAAGAGGCATTCCCGACCTCCGAATTGGAGCGACGCGAATGCCACATCGTAGAGCGAATAGTCAATGACGGCCATGTCGAAGTCCCACACTGTGGCGATCTTTGACTCCCATATCCGCAAGTTAGCAGGACGGTAGTCTTGGTGCGTGATCGATAATATTCCCCACTCATCGCATAGTGACTTCACGGCGGCGGCGTTTGATTGTACGAAATGAAGCTGAGATCGAAGGAATGTTGCGTCATCCTCACTTAGCTCGTTCCACCGGAAAGCGCCAGCGATTCTCGTCGACAATTTAGCCCATCTGGTCGAAGGTACGTAGTACCAACCCAAGTCCTCTCTTGCTGATTCGGCTTGGAGTT
>VXZF01000048.1 GCA_009845645.1 Gemmatimonadota bacterium
TGGGTGCGAACTATCCCAATCCGTTTAATCCGGCCACGACCATCCCCCTGTCGGTGCCCGACGGTGCCGAGGCTGTGGACGTAGGCATCTACAACCTGTTGGGACAGCTTGTGCGCCAAGTGTGGTCGGGTCCGTTGGCGGCGGGCGAACACCGGCTGACTTGGGATGGCCGAGACGGGCAGGGCCGACCCGTTGCTTCTGGAGCGTATTTGTATCAGGTACGCGTGGGCGATCAGTTGCGCACCCGCAAGATGGTCAAGCTCGAATAGACGATCTGACCGTAAAAAAAGAAGGAAAGAGCGATATCAAATTGCTGTAGGTGGACCACGATTTCGTTTGTTTTGTACAGTGCGTTATTACAACGCTCTACCCCATTTCTAACCTTCTGAAAGGAGCCCGTTATGAACTATCGGTCGATACTGATCGTCTGTTTGGCAACGCTGGGACTGGCTGTCGCTGGTTGGGGGCAAGCTGACGGTAAAATCGCATTTATCTCTGACCGCGAGGGGCGCGGTGACGTGTGGATTATGAATGCGGATGGGAGTAATTCCATAAACCTAACCCAAGGACGGGATTGCGCTAGTCCGGCTTGGTCTCCAGATGGCACGAAGATCGCCTATATTGCCGGTGGTGAAATCTGGTTGATGAATGCCGACGGCAGCAATCCGCAGCAGGTGACAGACGATGCCGTCGATAAAGCGAGACTTTGGTGGTCTGAAGACGGAAGTAGCATTTACTATGTCGCCGTCCCGACTTGGCCGCTTCCGGACGAGTGGGACGGCCCTGATGCGTTTGTTACGGCACTGGACGCCAGTGGCTCCTCGCCTGCGGATTGGAGAGAGGTATATAGCCGCTTTCTCCCTGGTGTTTCCCCAGACGGAACCCTACTAGCAACCGTCTGGTTGTGGGATGGAGGGGGCCATAAACATGTCGATTTCTACATCCGCACCAGTGCCAGTGATCACATGCATCCGGGTCTTCTCCTACCTGAATCACTCCAGAATAAACTGATATACCCCGAACCCTACGAAAATTGGCGAACGTTTCCTACTTGGTCGCCCGACGGCCTGAGAATAGCCTTTTCTGGTTTTCTCGATTTCATGGGTCAGTTTGAGATTTGGGCGGCTGATACAGACATGGACAACTGGGTCGAGTTGACCAACGGCTTAGGTGGACGCGAGCCCGCTTGGCAACCGATGGTTCCTGCTGCTACGGGTGTCGAAGCTCAGTCGTGGGGTCGGATCAAATCGCTGCTTTCTCATTAATCGCGCCTCGTGCGTAGGGGCGGTGCGGAGCGCAAGCCGCCCCTACGTGCCTTTCTGCACCAATCCTGCCGTATCGGTCCACAAGCGCAAAATCCAAAGTAATCTCTATTCGAAAAAATCGTAGGCGGCCAACACGGAAAGCCGTGAATAACCTTGCGCCGACGGCTAAAGCTGCTCATCGTAAAAAGAATCATCTCATATTTTGAGTGTTATGTTTTTCAATCCTTTAGGATGGCTCCTAAAGGATTTTTTGTCGGCGGTTGTATTTTAGGGTCGGGTCATGTGTTAAAGGCCGGGACCTCCCAATCGTCGGAAGGACGAATATGAGCGACATATCCTTTGAGCATGTGTTGAGCAGCCAGTACACGGTCTTCGACGGGCTGGCTGGGATGCACGTGGAAGACATCTATCAAGATCGCCAGGGCTTTCTCTGGATCGCTACGGCCGACGGCGGCGTCAGCCGGTTCGACAGCAACCGGTTTGATACGTTTGGCCTCAAGGACGGTTTGCCCAATCTGACGGTCATGGCCATTGCCGAGGACGCGGATGGGCGGCTTTTGTTCGGCACGTTCGGTGGGGGGATCGCCGCCTACGATGGGCGCGGCTTTCAGGTGTACACCACTGAGCACGGCCTGCCTTCCAACGAGATTTTTAGCCTGCAACCGCAGCCGGATGGCTCGATTCTAGCGGCGACCGGCGCGGGTGTGGCGTGGTTTGCTCAAGGTCGCTGCATAAAGTCCATAACCGATGTTGGTGGCCAACCGTTGGGAAAGATACGCGATATAGTCACCGACGCGGCTGGTACCACTTGGCTAGCGACGCTGAACCGAGGAGTCCTCAGCTTGGATGGGCGGTATATGGGTATGGGCGAGGGAGTGGGCCAATGGCCTTGGACATTCGCCCACGATCCCTCCGGCCACCTGTGGATTAGTTTTCATTACATGGGTAGCGAAGTCTTGATCGGCCGCTACGATCCACAGGACCAACAGCTCGCGTTCATTAACGTGGGTAAGGGCGGCGAGGGGGTGGTACAGCACGGGACGCGGCACGTGCGGGCTGACGAGAGGGGCTGGCTCTGGCTGACTCACCGGGGTGTGATGGTATACGACGGGCAGGAGTGGCATCCCTTTTCTGCTTCCTTGCCAGACATTGACTTTTCGGCTACGCGGCTGACATACGAGGATCGCGAGGGCAATATCTGGATCGGGCTTTGGGGTGGCGGACTGATTTTTTGTGACCCGACTAGCATCCGTCGCTACACAGAAGCCGACGGCCTACCCGACCGAGAGATTCGCCACTTGGGCGAAGACCATGAGGGTCGGATGTGGATCGGTACGATGGGGGGTATGGC
>VXZF01000662.1 GCA_009845645.1 Gemmatimonadota bacterium
GGCCGCGCAGCACCCGTTCAAAAAAAGACAGCGTTGCACCCACCAAGCGAATGGGGTGCAACGCATAGACCGGATCGCCGATAAGGCCATCGAAAATAACCGCACAAATGAGCAACAGCGGATTAGGCGCGAGTATGGTCAGGTCCATTTCAGACGCCACCCCAGGGCCAAGGCGTCGTACGCAATCGCCAGCCAGTCACTTTCATGCAATTGCAGTTGCTCGAAACACGACAAATAGGCTTCTGGTTTGGCGGCCAGCGCAGTAGCCAAGACGGCGGCTTGCTGGCGCAAGACCGGAGCGGCCAACTCCTGCGATAACGTGCCGTAGCGCACGCGATCCCAAACCGCGGCAAACGCATACGCCGCAGCGGCAACGCGCGGTTCGTACACCACGGACTTGAGGTTCTTTTGCAACAGCGCGAAATCGTCCGCACTCAGGCGTTCGGCCATCTCTGCCAACAAGCACTCCTCTCTCATACCAAAGCGCTTGAGCGCGTGCACGATGCTGCGCGTATGCGACGGCTCTAAACCATTTTGCCACCGCAAGCCCTCCAACGTGGCCTTGCGCACGGCCTTGCCAATCAATTCGCCCAATTTGGCGTGATGCCCGGCGCTGGTTTTTGGCTTTCTGGTAGAGTCTAACGGAGCGGCAATGCCGTATTGGTCCGTGCCCGTGCCCGTTGCCAAATCGCTCGAATACCGGCTCGCAACCGCGAGGTCGCGCAAGGCCGCAGACTTGCCTTCGGTCATAGTCACCACGGCCCGCGCCATCGCGCCCGGGGTGAGTGGCCAATTGACGAACAGCATAGTGTTGATCGTGCCCACATGGGGATCGTCTTCTTCGTGCCAAGTAGCCCGGTCGCCCGCACACCCCGCATTGCCCTCCACCCCGGCGGTTACAACCGCACACACGCGCAATTCAGCATGCGTTTCTACGACGCAAGCCGCATAGTTTACATTGGCCGCCGTGCCCATCAGGGCGACTTGATCCGGGGGCCAGTTGTGCTCCGCGCATACGTGGTGGTGATAGCCGGTCTCTCCGAGTTGTTTGAGCAAGACAAAGCGCGCGTCGTGCCCTTTGCCCTCGCAACTTTGGTGATTGACCAAGTAGCGAATGCCGTTGCACAACCCTCCGTTACAAGCCGACGTACTCAGTACCTGATGCGGCATCTGCAAGCGGGCAATCAGAAAGCGCCCCGCGCGCGTCAGGTCGTAACACTCATGCTGATCAATAACGTCCATCCCTAGCGAATACCCGGCGCAAACGGCACCCACGGCTCGCCGTACTCGTTGCCAGCCCGGTCCCGGCCCCGCGCCAGGTACACCGCGTGTGCTGCGTGTGGCCCCGTACTCCGCACCTTCACCGTCGCTGGCATGTAGCGCATGGTGTAGCCGCAGCGCCGCTTGGCACTGGTGTTGGGATTGGAGCCGTGAATCATTTTGGAGTGGTGGAGCACGTCCTCAGCAATCACGTGCAGGGGGTGGGAAATGCTCATCGGCGAATACCTTTCCTCGTAGTTACGACCTCAATATACGGCAATCCACTCACCCGTGCAGAATCGGATGCCCCGCGCCCTTAAACCAGAAACAGTCGAGCACAAACGACAGAAAAACCCCACAGAAAAACCCCACCACCAGCCCGATAAACAGCGGCTTGAGCCGCTGGTAGAGCGCTACGCCGCCGAGACGCAAGATCAACGCCTTGCAGGCCCACGCCAAGAAGACCGAGAACACAATCCGCTTGACCATCCAAGTCGAGGCTACGGTCAACCCCACCGGGTGCAAGGGCCACCACGCGATCCGATAGTGCAAAAATGCCAACACCAAATAGCCTAACACCCCGCTGCCAGCCAAGCCGAGCTTGTCCCAGTCGACAGACGCGGGATTGCGCGTCTGCTCGGCGACCCAGTCAAACGCTTGGCCGCCCGTGCCGCCAGCCGCATTGAAAAACCAAGAGCGCAGGTTGCTCGCCCCGTAGTCATAGCACAAGTAGATCATAAAGCTGGTGGTCGCGACAAAGCTGACCACCACCGCCAAGCCAATGGCCAAGGCCAACCCACCGCTGCGTCGATGCGTGTAGTAATCGTGTAGCTTGAGCGCATTGGCTGCCGACGGCATAAAGGTCGATTGTACATCGCTGCACCACGCAAAAGTCAGCGCCAGCGCGACCAAGTTCTGCGGCCCCAAGGCCGAGCCAGCCGCAGCCACAACCATGCCCTGAGCGCTCATCGGCGTCGTCAAATAGTGCAGACCCGCTTGCACCACGAGCCGCGTAATGCCCAAGAAGATCGTCAGCGCGGCCGCCAAATTGAGGACCGCCAAATGCAGGTCCAATCCGCTGCGCCACAGCCAGCCGAGAATAAAACTCAGCCCGGCCAACCCGCCGCCCACAGCGACCCGATAGGAAATCATCTCGTCGCTGTCATCGATCCGCCCGGTGCGTCCCAGCGCAGTGCGCCACACGGCCGCGAGATGACTCCGCGCCATCCACAAGCTCCACCCCACCATCGCCACAAAGGCTCCCCAAGACTGCCACGACAAGGGTATCCCACTGTACACAAACGGGTCGGCGCGCAAATTGAAAAGACCCGTTTCAGTGATCAGGCCCAGTTGCACCAAGTAGAGCAGATGAAAAAACCAGACGCTGAACGAAATGGCTAGCGGGGCCAGATACATAAACCCCAAGACCGGGAAGTACAGAATCAGGTTGAGGGGAGGTGCTTGGGGAATGAGGACGAAGGCCCATTCCCGAAAGACGGGCACTTGCGCTAAGCCGGGGTAAAAGTAGCTGGGAACATTGAAGGCGATCAGGCCGAAGGGAACGGCAAAGCCAATCCAGAAGACCCGGGTCTTAAGCGCGGGCGGCAGCGCCGATCCCGGGGCCTCTTCAGTCAGCATCAAGGCCACCTCGGTCAGGGGGAAGGTCAGCCGCTCGCGCTCCATCCAATGCCGGCGCAGCACCACCACCGAGCACAAGCCGACGAAGTATATGGCCAGCACCAGCAGCAACCACCACAGTAGGGGCTCGACCCACGCCCCCCACGGAATGGCCAAATCCTTGCTCGGCAAGCCCTCGTAGAAAAAGCGCATGGCGTCGTGCGCAGGGTCTGGGATAGCCCAATTCGGCAGATAGGGATGGACGTATTCAGCCCATTGATTAGTGGGAAGCGCACCGTAATAAGGCTTGGAGATGATGCTGAGAATCAGGCCGACCATGAAGATGGGCATACCGCTGGCGACCAGCCCCATGATGATGATAGTAATCAGCTCGGTCGAGCTAAGGGCGCGTTTGAACAGCGCATTGCCCAAGACGAGGAAAAACAGCGGCGCACCCACGGCAATGGGAAAGTACGACCACGTCATTTCCGACGAGCCGACCATCCATATCGAATAGGGGCTGCCAATGCTGATGGCGACGACTAGCCCCAGACCGAGCAGCATAGACCGCCAACTCAGGCCAGACCCGGCCAATTCAACGAGGTAGCGGTCGCTGAGATGGGAGAGGTAATGGGTGGGGATTCTCTTTTGCACGAGGTGCGCTTCTTGGCAAAATTAACAGGACGGCAAAAAAGGAGACGGTGAGCCAATCGTCAAGACTGGTCGTTGGCGCTGAAGAGCCGGGAAAGAAAATAGAGTTTTAAGAGAAAGGCGCGTGGGGACGCTGGGTGCTCAGAGTTTGATGACGGCGATAAGGACGCCGGTGATGGTCACCAACGTGCTCATCATCCAAAGGAAATAGGTGTCCATGCGCTTGTGAAGCGCGCGAATCTGTTCGCCCAACGAGCGGTTGGTCTCGTCAATACGGTTGTTGGTTTCATCAATGCGGTTATTGGTCTCATTTATACGGTCGCCCAACGAGCGGTTGAACTCGTCAATGCGGTTGTTGACGGCCCTTATTTGGGTACGCAGGTCTTGACGTAGGTCCTGAATGTCGTCGTGCAGATAGCTAATAACCCAAGGCATTTCTTCGGGTTTGGGGGTCGCACGGGTTTGAGGGTCGGTGCTTTCGCTCATGGCTGGTTTCCTCAGTGGAAAATATAAACAAGGGACTAAAAGCTACCAACAAGCGGCTTCCGCTGCATATAATGCAACATTCATGCCAGCGCCGACGGTCACCTTATCGGATGGCTTGCAACCGGCACAAGCTGTGTCGAACGGTATCCATCAATGAGTTGTTTAGGTGGCTTTGCCGCTTGGGGAATTCGCCCCCTGATGCAACCATTCCCTACGGCCTCAGTTGATCTTCGACAATCCGCAAAAAATGCGCTTCCTGTCCAACCTCTCCTCCCACCAAACGAGCGTATTCCCGCGCATCCTCCACCCGCCCAGCCCAAACCAATTCTACCGCCAACGCCTGAAACAAACTCAGCGCATAGCGGCGACGAAAATCCTCGGCCAAAAAAGCGCGCTCCAAGTGCAGCAAGGCCGGATCGTGTTCTGCGAGTAGATGATAGAGCTGGCCCTTGACAAAATCGGCGAAGGACGCGCCCACGGCCGGATCGTGCGCGAGAAACCCCGCCTGTTTCAGCGCGGCTCGCACCTCGTCCCGCTGCTTGTCGGTAAGCGCCATCTCCTGCATCTTGATGCACCACCCCCACTGCACCGCCGCCCACAACCCGCGCCGCGTAAACGGCACCTCGCGGAGTGCAGCCGCGTAATGCACCTGCGCCCGCGCAAAATCCCGCTCGGTGAAAAGCTGATCCGCCACCGCTAACACCAACGGCCCCTGCTCGATCCACTGCTCAACGCCGCGCCGTTCCCCCAACGACAACCGCTGTCCTTCCATAGCCGCCAGTTGCTTGAGATAGCGCGCATTGTGCCCATTGTATTGATGCAAGGGCGCTTGTGCGAGCATCGCCCCCATCTTGTTGTACGCCACCACGCGCTCCACAGGCAGGTCGCCCAAATCGCGCCGATACGCCTCCGCACTCCGCAGCAATCCCAAGTCAATCGCCTCCAATGCGGCGATGCTGTGGAGAACAGTCCGCGCCAACAAAGCCTGCCCAGCAACAGAGAAGTGAACGTGATCCACCATCCACTCCCAACCCACGCCCTGCGTGGGCGCAGCGTCCACAAACGCAACCTCCACATCCGCCAACACCGCCCCATGTTCTTTGGCGACTGCGCGAATCACCGCATTGTGCGCCGTGGGAGCACGCCACGGCATGATGTCCAAATCCCGCGCCTTGCGAAAAGCCCGCTGCGCTTCGGTGGCTCGCCCCAACCGCTCCAACGCGCGCCCCTGCAAATACCACAACCAAGCGTGTTCGCTCGAAAGAGCTGCCGCTTGCTCCAATTGCTGTAGCGCCCCCTTAGCATCCTCCGGCGCAACGTAACCCTGCGTCAGTACCTGTGCCGCTTGCTCCACCCGCGCCTTCCACGCCTCATCCCCCTCCGTCGATCCCACCGGCGCAAATCCCGCATCATTCGCCACAATAGTACACAGCACCAAGGGCACCTGAGCTCGCTCGCAGAGCTGACTCACGCGCCGCAAGTTGTCGCGCAAACTCTGCTCCGCCGTCGCTCGACCAGGACCGTGCAACGGCACCTCGCCGCGCGCAGCCACCATTTTTATCAAATCCGTCGGCTCGTCCCTAGTCCCAATGCCCCCTAGCAATCTATCCACCAGATGCGTCAAATGCAGTTGCCGCAGAAAGTACTGCAGCCGCTGGTTCCGCCCGGCCCCATACAACCCGTAAAATTCATTGTGCCCCGTATAGACGACGACCAGATCCGGCGACAGCACCAACGCATCTTCCACCACCTGCGCCACCGCAAAACTGGCAATGGAAGTAATACCCAAATTGACGACCTCCACCTCCCGCTCCGGCCACGCATCCGCCAGCATCGCCTGTAAAAAGGACGCCGCGGCCAAGCGGCGCGGATGGGGAAAACCCTGCACTGTAGAAGCCCCGACAAAAACGACGCGGTAGCGGTTTGCTGGCGCAGGTTCCACAAAGAAGTGCTCGCCCATCTGACCCGCCGCAGCCAAACGTCCCTTGTATTGCGCAAAAAATCGCTGTGCATAAAACCGACTCGTCGCGTACAGCGATTCGCCGCTCGCCTCGTCCTCGGCCAAAGTCACAACCAAAGGCGACGGCCCCAATCCCGGCACGAGCCGCAGCAAGCCTTCGACCCCCACCACCAAGGCCGCACCAACTACCAAGGTCGCCAAACGAAAAAGCCAGACTCTATTCGTCGCTGCCATCACGCCTCGGCTTCCCCATCATTGCGTACACCCTTTCCAACGCCGCGTATATATCCGCACGCGGTGCCGCCACCACAGCCTGTTCGAGAACCTCGACCGCCTGCTGATATTGCCCCAACCCCACATAGACGCCGGCCACATTGCTCCACACGTCAGCGCGTTCCCGCTCGTGCTCCAACACGTTCAGGAGGATGGGCAGCGCGCCGCGCAAATCGCCGCGCATCGCCCGCAGTGAGCCGAGGTTGAACCAAGCCTGCCAATACGTCGAATCGAGCCGCGTGGCCTGTTCGTATTTCAGCAGCGCCAGATCGTAGCGGCCTTGTTGCAAATAGGCATTGCCCAAGTCGTTGTGCGTGGCGGCCTTGCCGCGCCCATCCATCGGCGGCAGATCCCAATTCACCAACAGCACCAAGAGAGCGAAAACAGCCGTCGGCAAAAGCGCTTGGCGCAAGGGTCGTTGCCGCCATCTTGCATACAGCCAGTTCCCCCCGTACACAGCAAACAGAATCAGCAGCGGCACGATCGGCAGACGATAGCGCGCCGCGACAAAAAAGGAAATTACCGCGAAGCTAGAGCCGAGGACGAAAAGCACTGGTAGCGCAATACCTTGCCGCCGGATGTACACTATCAGACCCAGCAACGCGAGCGGGCTTACCAACCCAAAGGGAAAAGCCACCCCCCATTTCCACAAGACACCCGCGAGAACGCTTGAATACTTGCGCCAATAGTACATTTCCTGATTGCGCTCTATTTCATCACCGCGCCAGAATTGGGCGGTTTTTGCCGCTAGCAATCCCATGTAATCGAAGGGCGCATTCTGTATGTACTCAAGAGCCTGCCTGTAAAAGAACAGGGACTTGGCCGAAGGGAGCGTGATACCTTCCCGCAGCGGCAGAGCAACCAATTCCTCCCATTCCCATCCCGGACGCAAAGCAAGCGTCTGTTCGGAATTTGCATTGTTCCCTATGTAGAAATTCACCCCTCCGTTATAGGAGATCGGCACGAAGTCCCCGCCGATGATGTAATTTCTCAGCGTTACTGGTGCAATCGCCAGCACCGCCCCTAAAAGAAAAGCAACGACTGCCAACGCGGCCTTTTTCCGCAACCAATAGAACAGCCAGATAGACACACCCGGAATCAAAGACGCGAGAATCGCCGCAGTAAGCGACGCCAGCCCCAGCGCAAAACCCGCGGCTACAAAAGTGGGTCTCGTCGGCCGCTCGACTGCGCGCATTAACAGCAAGAGACTTACAAGGGTAAAAAAAGTAGCTAACCCAGCCGGCAAGAGCCGGGCGTCAAAATAGATCAGCGGCCCGTACACCGCCGCAATGAGGCCGCCGATAAAACCGACACCTGGGCCAAAAAGCCGCCACCCAACCAAGTACAGCAACGCACAGGTAAGGCTGCCGATTAGCACCTGCGCAAAGCGGGATACGTAGTAAAAGGATTCTGAGAATGCGAGCTTGATTACGCCGAGAAAATAAGGATAGAGCGGGGGTTGCCAGAACGGTCCTTGGCCGCGCCCCAACCAGTTGCCCGAGGCTAGACTAACCGCCTGTTCGGAATACGTAGCCGCGTCCACCGCCGGCATAGTAAAAAGAGGACTCGCTGACATCTGGAACGCATGCACCAAACGCAGACTCAGCGCCAGTACAAAGACGATCCCTCCCCAATGCCAGAGTCGCCTCATAGGACTCTCAGTTCGACCGTTCTAGCGGACGATCACGTCCCACACCTTCGACATCCGCGCCTTCCCCTCGGGACCTTCGACGTAGAGCGTGACGGTATAGGTCGTCCCAGGCTCTGCGTACTGGTGGATGGGGTGTTGCTCGGTCGAGGTGTTGCCGTCGCCGAAATCCCAACGCCATGAGCGGATATCCCCGTAGGACAAATCCTTGAAAGCGATCAAGCGGCGTTCCATATCGAGGACGGTAAATTCCCATTGCGCCTCGACCGGGTCGCGCAAGACTTTTTCCAGCGGCATCAGCCGGAAGCCGACCAGTTCGGAGGCGTTGCCGAACATGGTCGTCTTGTGGGATAGGTTCCAAAAGCCCTCGAACTCCTGCTGTTTGACCTCCACATCATCGTAGTCGAGGATGCACCAACTCAGGCCGATCAAGGCACCCTCTTCGAGCTTCGACTCCACGGCGCGCTCCGGTCCGTCGGCGGGGGCGTAGTCGAAAGGAGTGATCCAAAATTCGAGCGTGTAGTGCCCGCTATCGCCCGGTGCAAAATCGTAGTGCGCCGCCGCATTGGCCCAAGGCAGCTCGTAGATCCACTGATTGGCACCCCAGACCATAGTCCAGGGCTTGCCGTCGGCCGGGGTCAGGACGTGGTAGTTCTGGGCGTGGACGCCGTGGAATTTGAAGTGGCCGTCGAGGCCTTCCAGCCCGTTGGTCTCCTTGTCCTCGCGCAGTTGGGGGACCAAAGGACCGCCGGACAAGTCGCCATCGACGACAATCTCCAAAATGTCGTTGTGCAGATCGCGGTGGCTGAAATCCCAGTAGTCGTCATAGGCTTCGTAGAGGAAGTAGAGTCGGTTTAGTCCTTTGACCCAGCCGACGCGCACGGTGACGTCTAGATCGGTGGTATCGATCGGGCTGTCGTGTACGGTGTCTTTCAACTGATCGATGCCGATGGCGTAGTCAGCAGGAACCATGTCCCAGTCGGATACATCCCCATCGACGCGGGGAATCTGATCGGCGGGGAACTGAAAAATTTTGAAGGTGGTATCCGGCCGTTCCAGTGCGGCAGCGGACAGTGCCCAGAGCACGCCAACGGTTAGGATCGCACTGCACTTTTGCATGTGCCGATTCCTCCGATCAAATCCGGTTGTCATCGATATAATCCCAGTTGTAGGCTATTCCCAGCCCGGGTTCCTGCGACACGTGTACGCGCCCTTCGTCGTCCAAGGGATCGACAATATGATTGAGATGCGGAGGGCTCTCGTCGTAATCGCGCCCGGGCCGCAACAGACCGCGCTCGTAATAGCGGCAAGTGGCTTCGGGGGTGGCCGCAGCCAAATGCACGTGCGGGGCACCCACCCCGTGTATTTCACATTGCACGCCGTAGAGCTGGCACAAGTTGATCAGCTTCCAGCAGCCGGTGATGCCGCCGTAATTCACATCAATGCGCAACATGTCACAGGCCCCTTGCAACAGCCACTCGGCCCGCGCAAAGGGACCGCCCTTGACGTGTTCGGGGGAACAGATGGCAATGGAGGTCTGCTCCGTCAAGCGGCGATAGGACTCCACTCGCGTCTCGACCATCGGGTGCTCCAACCAGTAGTAGTTCAGCTCTTCCAATTCCCGCGCGACCCACAGCGATTCCTCTAGGGTATAAACGCCGAATGGATCGAGCATCAGCACGATATCGTCGCCCACGGCCTCGCGCACAGCGCGACAAATCTCCACATCCTCCTTGGGGAATCCCGGCAGTTGCGGCGCTGGCTCCCGCGTATGCGGATTCCAGCAGATGTTGGCGTGTACCTTGAAGGCTTTATAACCGCGCGCTACGCACTCTCGCGCCAGTTCTTCATACACTTCGGGGCCGCCCAAGTTCGGGTACGTGCTGGCGTATGCTTCGACCGTGTCGCGGGTGCCGCCCAACAGTTGATACACGGGCATACCGGCTTTTTGCCCCGCCAAATCCCACAACGCGCAATCGACAACGCCGAGTTCGTGTTCGGCGAGGCTGTGGCCAAACGTGGACATCTGATCCATCCAATGCCATAGCTTCTCGCGGTTTAATGGATCCTCACCGACTAGGAGGTTTTTGATGGCACCTTCCATAGTCGCCTTGTTGCCGCCCAGCATGTGCCCTGTGACGCCCTCGTCGGTGGAAATCCTAGTGATCGCACTAATGCCTTCCACTTCCTCGTTGTCAATCCACACGCCATAGCCCCAGCGCGACCCAGCACTCCGGCCGCGGTGTTTGGTGCGAAAATGAATAACTTCAACATCGGTGATTTTCACGATTGGTCCTCCTCAGAACATGAATAACCGCATAGGTACCGCCGGTCACTCTTCAAACGGAAATGAGTTATATATCGACTCAGCAAGCGCATAGATATCGTCATATTCATACTCTCGGCCGATTTTTAGCGTCCAGTACCGGCCATGTGCAAGCCAATGTCTATATTTGAAGGCTTGCTCTAAGTCTGAAATGATAGATCGAGGAACAGTCGAATGCGATTTCCACTGCAAAAGAATATCCCCTAGCGGCACATGTTGACCCTTATCCTGATATAATGTTCTAAAGGACCTTGATAGAGAGTCTTTTTGTCTTGTATAGCAACGCTGCAAAAAATCCATACGGAAAGCCGCTTCTAGCGCGGCCAAGAGACTCATAGATGTACTCCGTGCATGTTCTGCAAGAACGGAGGTCATCTCGCGTTCTATTTCCAGTGGCGTATAGTCGACGAAACGATCACCTGAGTGAATATTGTCAGAAGAAAAGTAGTTCCTTACGGATGCTTCTATGTCGCTATAATATTGGGCAATCTCGACGAGCGGGAGATGTTCTCCAGAAAACGTGACTCTCCGAGCACTAGGCATTCGCAACTTCCATTATTGCGGAACGGAAAGACTCTTCTTCAAGTTCGATGTATTTGATGTTCGGAGGTGGCGTACGTCTTTTCCATGCCCACTCCTTCACAATAGGCTCCGGTTCATCCTTCGTTTCGCTGGATGAGTCTCGAATGATGACGCGGACCGTAGGGGAAGAAGCTGTTTTCGGGACAAGAACAAACTTGACCGTACCATGCGGCCCGTGCATGTCCACACGACCTTTAGCACCGAGAATTCTTGTACCGATGGGCTCGAATTGAATTTTGATGGTACCAATCTGGACCTCAAGAGATTTTACATCATAACTGCCGATGTGTTCCTCGGTGATCTGCTTGGTAGCCGTCGTAATACGGACCTTACCTTGGTCAATGTATTTCTGTAGGAATCCCTCGGCTAGCTGGTAGAATTCATCGAGATGCTTCTTCCAGTCATCGCGTATTTGGCTCCAATCGATTGGCGGTTCTTCCTTGGCTATCTGTTGCTGTTGATTTACGAAATCGTCGAAAGATATATTATCTGTCATAGCAATTCTCCTTTGATTTCACTAACGTACATAGCTCCGGCTATTGGGGCAATAATGTCTTGAGGCGATCTTCGTAAACGACAACCCTATCTTCGTAGTCCCGCCGCAGCCCCATCAAAAACGCATCCGCCAAGCGGCTTTCCTCGGCGCGCTTCAACAGCGCCCGCGCCCGCTTCGCCGCGGTGTCGAAAGGCTCGGGAGCACTGCCGAAATTCGACTTCAGCACCTTGAACACCGAATAGTACTCACCGCCCCGAGGCATGGCCTCCGGTCCGACCACTTGGGCGGCCTGTGCCGTCACCGCTAGCGGGCCGTACAACCGACCGACCTCGACACTGCGCACCACGTCGATCAATTCTGGATAAAAGGATTGTTCAAAGG
Source organism: Gemmatimonadota bacterium (assembly GCA_009845645.1). GTDB lineage: Bacteria > Latescibacterota > UBA2968 > UBA8231 > UBA8231. The sequence continues at coordinate 11,681 of VXZF01000662.1, forward strand.
CGTGGATGTGGAATGTGCCCTGCGCACCCTTGCCCGCCGTCCGCAAGGTGTATTCGTCGGCGAGCGTTCCCATATCCTCACCCGCCTCGATCCGCTCTTTGATCCCCACCGCCTCTTCCCGAGTTTGCACCATGATCTCCTGCAACGTGACCTCCTCCGGTGCGGTAAACAACTCGGGCCGCTCGTCGTATAATTTCCTGACCGCCTCCGGCTCGATCTCGACCTGGTCCTTGACCGCCGTCTGCCTAAGTGCCAACAGCAACAGCGCGTCTTTGCGGCGCTCATACCAGCGCACAATCTGCTCTTCGCGATCAATCCCCCTTTCATAGGCCACGTGCAGGAATAAGGTGCGGGGCAACAGCACATCTTCGGCAAACCACCGCACCGATTCGGCAATGTCACCCGAAAAGCCCATCTTCAACTCTGCGGCGTAATCCCAAAAATCGCCTACCGTAACGCTGCCGCCTCGGAATTGAAAGAGTACTGCTGCGCGCTCTGCCTCGGTGTACTCTCTGCGTCCCGCCGCGACCCATTGCTGTAGCTGACGCAAGGTTTCGGCGTTGGCCTGTAAGTCGATGTCGGCCCGCAGTTGCGTCAAGAATGTCTCTATCAGTTCGGTCGTCTTTTCCTCCCGAAGCTTGGCCTCCAGCTCGTTGCTCGCGGTGGCAAAACTCACGGGCCGGGCGTGCATGACTTGATAGATTCCGAACTGGTCATTGGGCAGGCGGATCGGCTCGGAATACTCGCCGACCGCAAGCGCGTTTATGTATTCTTGCAGGTAGATCGGGATGCGCTTGGGGGTCAGGTAGCCATCCAGCTCCCCACCTTGTGGTGCCGTCGATTTGTGCTGCGATCGGCTGTGTGCCAGTTCGGCGAAATCCCGGCCGTCGGCAAGGCTTTGCCCGATCTCCTCAGCTTCCGCCTGCGTGTCGACGATGATCAGGCGCAGCTTGACCTCGCGCTCCTTGTCCGCAGCCTCGTAGGCCGCCCGCAACTCCTGTTCATCGACGTTGACCTTGGCGAGGAATTCGCGCTCAAACAACAGACTCAACACCCGTTCGGCTTTTTCTCGCTGTAGCTTCTGCGCTACCTCTGGCACCTCGTCGAGTCCCCTTTTGATCGCTTCTTGAAGGAAGATCTCCTTGTCGATGACTGTCTGCAAGTAGTCGCGGTAGCCAGCCAAGCCGGATTTCTTCGTCTTTAACTGCGCTGGCAAGCGCTGTTCAAAGTCGATCAGTTGGGAAGCCGTTATCCGTCGGTCTCCCACTTCGGCCAAAACGGGATCTTCTAGTTCCTCGGCATCCTTTGCACAGCTCATAAGTGCTAGAACAATTCCACTACAGACCAAGGACAGGTACGCTTTCATAGACTTAGTAAACTCACAATTTTTTGGGTGGAATGGATCAAACCGCGACGCGACGATCAACAGGCGCTAGCGGATGCTGCCATATACCGTCACGAAGGAGAGGGCACCCGTCTCCCGAGCACTTGGCTGTTCAAAGCGCTCCAAATAGCGTCTGCTCACCCTTATCCCCATCAGGGTTTGTAGAGTATAGCCCAGATACGGCTTGTCGATGGAAAACTGCACGGCGAGCGAAGTCTCGTCGAAATCCCCAGTCGTATCGCCGACGCGCAAGCCAGCGGTAGCCGTCTCGTCCTGGATAAAATCGCGGAAGATCAGGTGCTCGACTCCCAATTGCAGCGACACGTGGTTCAAAAAGGAACGCCTCAGCAAGAGCGAGGAGATCCCGCTCCAGTCCTGGCGCTCGGCCGTCGAGGCGCTAGTCAGGCGGTCGATATTGTAGGGCGTGTCATCCATGAAGAGTTCGTGCTTGAAGCGCGGTTGCACCGTCAGGCGGCCCAGCGAGAACTGGTAATCTATGCGGTTGATCAACCCCAGCCGCCGCGTGTTGCGGGCGATCTTGCGGCCAGCCCGGTCGCGGGCATTGGCGTCGCGCTGCCGGATGAATTCGTGGATGAACTTGCCCTCGCTATTGATGCCCTTGTAGGTCTTGCCAGTGAAACCAGCCCACAGCCGATTGACGACGGCGTCGCGCATCGCCAGCGGATCCATGACCGGCTGCATCGACCCCGGCGAGTCCAGCGGCCGGCCCAGCTCGGGCCGCGCTGTCACCCACTGGACCACGTCGTCGGCGATGTCGTCCTGCACCAGCTTGAACATGTTGTAAAAGGCAACATTTCCCACCGTAGAAAAATTGCGCTCATAGGCCAACAGAGCGTAGCGAGTCAGGTTCTTTGCGTCGGTAGATAAGCGCTGTACTTGCTCTTGCCCCGCCATCCACTTCAGTTCCGGCGTCAGCCACGCCCCCAAGTAGGCGTTGTACCCGCGCCGATCCCGCTTATAGGGATAATCCGGCTCGTCGTCGTTTTCAAAGCGCTCGCCCCAACCATTATTGTTTAAGTCGATGGCGAAGACGAATTCCGGCCGATCGACGTAGTGGCGCAGGAACTGCTCTTCGTAGTCGGGCATGAAATTGGGGCGCACTGGCGTGTTATTCTGGTTGAAATCAGAAATAAAGTCGTTGTTTTCGTCGAGACCGGGGAACACCGCTCCGTCGGCCAACCCCTCCTTGTCGCGCCGCTGGTCGAGGCGGATGTCGTTGTCGTCGTTGTCATCGACCAAGTCGTAGAGAAACTCCGACCGCGCCTCTTCGTCGTCACTGTAATTGATCCGCCCGCCCTGATCGACGAGGAACGACGTGGTGTTGTACTCGGCATCCATGCTAAACGCCTCGCCGAACAGGAAGAAGGGATAGAATTCTCTGGCGACGTTGACCATCCAACCCGTGGCCGACTCATCCCCCAACACGCCGGACGCACTGTGGTGCGTCTGCCGAGCGATATTGGGGTACTGCCGGAACTGGTGGTTGACATTGTACTCGCCGTACATCCGAAAGCCCGCCCAATCGCTGACCTCGAAGCTAAAGCCGAAGACCTGGGTCGCTGTCGGCAGGCCGTAATCGAAGACAACCCATCGCTGATTGGAATTGTCTTGGACATTGCCGTCCGCTCGCACCACGTTTAAAAACTTGGATTGGGCACCCAACGGTTCATTGTCGGTCTGGACGTCCGAGGTGACATCAATCCGGTAGTCGTTGTTGAGTAGGAAGCGGAACTTCACCGCGGTGATATTGTTGACCAAGTCGGCATCGTCGATAATGTCTTCCAGCGCCATCACCGCCGGGTCTTCCGAAGAGAAATTGTACCGATAGGTGATCTCGCCCTCGCTACCAACTCCTTCGGCAATGGGAAAGCCATTGCGCGTGGTCCCCCCCTCCATCTGCGGCAGAAAACCAAGCTGACTGCCGACCAGTACGGTGTCGCGACCGCCGATCTGAGTATGCACTTCAATATCTTGGTCGAAAACCGTAGGGCCGCCCACGCCGTCCTCGG
>VXZF01000660.1 GCA_009845645.1 Gemmatimonadota bacterium
ATCCGTGCAGCCGCTCGACCTGTTCCCCGACTTGCTGCTGGTGCGCATCCACACCAACGCCGGACTCATCGGCCACGGCGAAACGTATTACTGCGCTGAAGCCGTACAGGCCATGCTGCACGACTGGATGGCGCGTCGGCTGCTCGGCGAAGACGCGCTGGCCATCGAATCGCACTGGCGCTTTCTCTACGAGCGCGCCGCGAATTTCGGCGTCCGAGGCACGGAGATCCGCGCCTTATCCGCGCTGGACGTGGCGCTGTGGGACATTCTCGGCCAAGTCTGCAACCAGCCGATTTATCGCCTACTCGGCGGGCCAGTGCGCGACAAAATTCTGGTGTACAATAGCTGCGGCAACCCCCAGTACGGGCCGAGCACCACCGGGCGCAAAGGCTGGCCGGGCTTTGGCGCCATCGGCGAGCCGGGGCCGCTGGGCGATTCGTGGAAGCTGTTCCACGAGCCTGTGGCGCTGGCCGAGGAACTGGTCGAACTAGGCTACAGCGGCCTAAAAGTCTGGCCCTTTGACCAAGCGGCTATCCAGTACGGCCCCGCGCGCATCCCGCACCGCGCAATCGAGGAAGGCGTACAGCCCTTGCGCGAGATCCGCGACAAAGTGGGCATGGACCTCGACATCTTCGTCGATGGCCACGCACATTTCCAACTCCCAGCGGCCCTGCGCATCGCCGAGGCATTGCGCGAGGTCGCGCCGCTGTGGCTGGAGGACGTGATCAAAATGGACAACCTCGACACGGTCGCCGACTTCCGCCGCCAGAGCCGCATGCCCATTTCCGTGAGCGAGATGCTGTTGAGCCGCGCCGATTACAACTCCGTGCTGATGCACCAAGCCGCCGATTATGTAATGATCGACCCGACCTGGGTCGGCGGAATTTCCGAGACCGCGCGGATTGCCCATCTGGCGCAAACCTACAATGTGCCGGTCAGCATGCACGACTGCACCGGCCCGCTGACCCTCTTCGCCGGCTTGCACGTGGGAGCGGCGGTGGCCAACTGCTGCTATCAGGAAACCGTGCGAGCGCAGATCCAAACGGTCTATAAAGAATTGATCGACGTGGAGGTGGAAATCAACGGCGGATATGTGAATCTGCCCCAAGGCAACGGCCTGGGCGTCAGACTAAATCCCGATTTGTTCAAGCCGGAACGGCCTGGCTATAGAATTTCACAACATTGAGGGAGAAATTTTCAATGGAAAAGGTCAGATATTCCGATTTGTTGCCGTGGGAGTTTCGCCAGCGGCTGGCGGCTAAGCCAGTTGCGTATCTGCCGCTGGGCACGCTCGAATGGCACGGCGAGCACTTGCCCTTGGGCAGCGACGCGATCCAGAGCGAAGGGTTGATGATCGAGTGCGCCAAGCGCTTTGGCGGCATCGTCATGCCGCCGATTCACCTCGGGCCGGATCGGGCGTGGGATCGCGGCAGCGGCAAAGTGCTCCACGGCATGGACTACGCCGACAGCACCAATCCCCACCGGCAATTAGACGGCAGTTGCTACTGGGTGTCGAACGGGTTTTTCGGAATGCTAGTCGATGCGATCTTAGCGCAGATCAAGCGCTCGGGTTTCAAGTTCGTGTTCGCCGACGGACACGGGCCGAGCCGCAGGGCTTGGCGCGAAGCCATGGCCGAGCGAGAGCAGCGCTTCGGCCTCAAGCTGGCAGGAGTTACGGACGAAATAGCGCAGGAATGGAAAAGCCAGACGGACCACGCCGCGCGCAATGAGACGTCGCTAGTGATGCACTATCAGGAAGATTTGGTGGATCTCGGACAGTTGTCTGCAGACCGGAACGTGTGGCCGCAAGGAGTCGGCGGCGAGGATCCGCGCGACGCCAGCGCTGCATACGGACGAGAGTGCATGGAGCGGTCCGTGGAAATTGTCGGGCGACTAATTGCAGAAAGCGGGGTTTGAGTACTGTAACCGGCGACTTGAGGTCGCCATCTTCAAAAGGACGACGCATGAAAATCACCCAAGTAGAAACCATTCGCTTCAAAACCATCACCAATACCGAGCGCGACTCCGACGGCCACGGCCATCCCGGCCCCGAGCGCGAAACCACCCAAACCCTGCTGCAAATAGGCACCGACGAAGGCGTCTCCGGCTACTGGTTTGGCGCAAATGCCCAAGTCATAGACAGCCTCATTAAACCCGCGATAGTCGGCGAAGACCCCTTTTACCGCGAAAAAATCTGGCGCGACCTCAACCACCGCCAGCGCCTCAATCTGGGCACGCTGTCCGACCAAGTGCTCATGACGGTTGACCTAGCCTTGTGGGATCTGGCCGGACGCGCCCTAGATCAGCCCGTGTACAAACTGTTGGGCGGCTTGCGCGACAAAGTGCCGGCCTACGCCTCCACCATGTGCGGCGACGACCTCAAAGGCGGCTTGGCCTCCCCCGAGGACTACGCCAATTACGCCCAATGGTGCATGGAGCGCGGATACCCCGCCTTCAAACTGCACACTTGGCAGCCGCCCTACGCGGGCGCGCCCGACCCCAAACGCGACATCGAAGCCTGCGCCGCCGTGCGCGAGGCGGTCGGCCCCGATGTGCCCTGTATGCTCGACCCCTACCACTACTACGACCGCGAAGCCGCCCTATTCCTAG
>VXZF01000189.1 GCA_009845645.1 Gemmatimonadota bacterium
CAAGAGCGGCTGCGCAAACAGTACCGCCTCGACGAAGTCATCGCCAAAGGCAAAACCGAACTCGAACAGCTAGCCCTTTTGCGCGACTGGGTCCACAGCCAGTGGCTGGGCTGGCAATCCGACAAATATCCCCACTGCCCCTCTTGGAACCCGCTCGAGGTCCTCGACACTACCAAGGGCGACTGGGGCTTCGGCATGTGTACCCACTACGGAGCGGTGTTCGCCGGCTGCGCCTCGTCCCTAGGGTGGGTGGCCCGCTCGATCGTCGTCGATCACCACTGCTTGGCCGAGGTCTGGTGCGAAGAGTTACAAAAGTGGATCCTCGAAGACGCCGGGCCGGCCCGCGAATTCGACGCCACCTACGAAATCGACGGCGTGCCCATCAACGCCCTGGAACTGCACGAGGCCGCGGCCGACGAGCGGCGCGAAAAGATCATGGCCAACAAGCTGCCGCAAAAGGTCGTCGAGCCCATGAGCAACTATATCGACGTCTTCTGCCGCTTCGGCATTCCGCTGCGCAACACGCACCTGATTTTCGCCGAGCCAGCCGAGCTGCGCCACGGTGCCGGGCAGTACCACTGGGATGGCTATCTGTGGTGGTCGGACGACGTCGATCCGCGCTACGCCGAATACTCCTTGCAGACCTCTCGCATCGGGGACTTCTACTGGTCGGTCAACCAGACGCGGCTCTACCTCCAAGTGGCGGAAAAGGCGCGCACGCTGCAAGTCGATCTAGAGCACACCGCGCCCAACTTCTCGCACTTCTTGGTGCGCCAAGACGGCGGCCCATGGCGCGAGGAGCGCGAAGCCCGCTTTGAGTGGACGCTCGCCGAGGGCGGAAACCTGCTCGAAGCGCGGGCGGTCAATATCTTCGGCAAGCAGGGCCGCATCGCCAAAGCATGCGTCGAAGCGTCGTAAAGCTATCTAGCCTGTGAGCGCCTCGCTCTCTCTGGCCACGCGCGCCCTGCGCGGTTTTCTCTGGAACGGCAGCGCCTCTGTTATCCAGCTTGGCGTCATGCTGGCGCTCTACAAGCTCTTGCCGCTGGAGAAGTTGGGCCATTTTGAGTGGGCACTTGCCCTAGTGATGCTCCTATCGCTGGTCGGCGACTTGGGCTTGGGCGCGGCCTTAGTTCAGCTACCAGACGCAGACGAAGAACACTTCGACACGGCCTTCTGGACTTGCTTGAGCTGGGGACTCCTGCTCACCGCCGCAGTAGTCGCCGCCGCCTCTTGGCTAGCTCCTTTTTTGGGGGGCGAAGACCCGCACACCTTCGGCCGCGGCCTGCGCACGCTCTGCCTGGCGATTCCCTGCGCCTCATTGGCGGGCCTGTTGCGGGCCAGACTTCAGCGCGACCTCGACTTCCGCGCCGTGGCCCTTTCCGAGCTCGTTTCAGTCCTGACCTTTGCCTGCACGGTGACGCTCCTGCTTTTCTGGCGACCCGAATTGGGCGTCCTAGTCCCGGTTATCGGATCAGTTGTACGCGAACTAGGGCTCTTCAGCAGCCTTGCCCTCTCGGCCCGCTGGCTTCCGCGCCTGCGCTTCCGGCTCCAAGCACTGCGCCAGATCCTTCGCTTCGCGCTGAATCTCACGGGGTCGCGCGTAGTGGCCCTGCTCAATACCAAGATCGCTTATGTCTTCATCTTCGTACCGCTGGGGGCCACGGCCCAAGCCTACTACAGCTTGGCCGAGCGATTGACCTTGCAACCTCTGACCCGGCTGGCCACGACCATCCAGCGCGTTTCCTTCCCAACCTTTTCGACGATCGTGGACGACGACTCGCTCCTGCGCCGTGGCTATTTGTCCTCGGTACAGGGTTTCGTGCTAGCACTGGGTCCAGTTCTCGCAGGGATATTCGTCTTTGCGCCGGAGATTGCCGCCTTGCTCAACACCGAGCCGATGTGGATGGTGCTGCGCCTGTTGGCCGCGGCCACGCTTCTGAAAGTCGCCAGCACCTTGGTCGGCTCGATTTTTATGGCCAAAGGCAAGACCAACTGGTCTTTCTACTGGTCGCTCTTTAGCATGGGGGTGCTGATTCCGGCGCTGTACTTCTATGGCCTGCCGCGCGGCGTCGAAGGCGTGGCCAGCGTCATTGCCGCCGCCGCCCTGCTGTTCTTGCTGCTGTCGCAGTATCTCGTCAACCGCTTGATCGGCCTGCCTTTTGCAACCTATCTAGCCGCGCTCAGCCGCCCCAGTTTGGTGGTCGCCTGCGTCTTCACCGTCCTCCTGCTCGTCCGCCCCCTGCTACCTTGGTCGCCGCTCGCCGTTCTCATTGTCGGTGCAGTCCTCGGCGTCGGTGCCACCTCAGCCGCCCTCTTCCTCTTCGCCCGCAACCTTTGCCGCACCTATTGGCAGAGCCTGCGCGGGACCTGATTTTGCCCTAGGCGAAAATTGCGTGTGGGGATGTTTTGGAATATGTTTTTAGGGAACTGTTCTAAAGGAGATTGCGCTATGAGCGAGATACAAAACGGCCAGACTGGCACCCTGCGCCTCAAGACCGGCCTAGCCGAAATGCTCAAAGGCGGCGTCATCATGGACGTCGTCACCGCCGACCAAGCTAAGATCGCCGAAGACGCCGGGGCCGCCTCGGTCATGGCGCTGGAAAGAGTG
>VXZF01000163.1 GCA_009845645.1 Gemmatimonadota bacterium
CTACTGAGCGCTCGGGCACCCTATCGCTGGCCTATTGAACCAAATGCGCGATGTTGTCCTGTTCCGAGAGAACGGGCAGCGTCGCGCTGTAAAACGCTTGCAGAATTTCCCTTCCTCGTCACCATTCTAACGCCATGGCGCGCAGCACCCGTTTCTTTTTGGGCGCGCTCCTGCTAGCCGCTCTTGCACTGCGGCTGGGCTATCTGTGGGAACACCGCGCCAGTCCCTTCTTCGACGCGCCCGTAGTTGATGCCCAGACCTTTCTCAAACAGGCACAGGCCCTTCTTGCCAGCGGTCCATTCTGGGAAGGGGACGAACCGTATTGGCAACCCCCCCTCTACATCTACCTGCTGACACTCGTTTGCTGGCTCCTACCAGCCTCGTACTTCGTCGGCATCCGGCTCGTACACGTAGGACTCGGCGTTCTTTCCTGCCTATTGGTGTACGCATTGGCCCGGCACGCCTTTGGCGAGCAGGTCGGCCGCATCGCTGGCATCATGGCAGCTTTATGCGGTTCCTTGCTCTACTTTGAGGGCGAGCTATTGGCCGTACCGTTGGAAGTCTTCCTCAATCTCCTGCTCCTGTACGGCCTGTTGCTGGCGTGGAGACGCGATCGTGGGCGCTATTGGGTGCTAACCGGCCTCCTCGCGGGCCTTGCGGCCCTCACTCGCCCCAATATCTTGCTCTTTATCGCGGCCTTTTGCGCCTGGACACTATGGCACCGGCGCACATCTGCCTATGGCTCCCTGTTCTCTTTTATCGTTCCCATAGCCTTGGTTATCCTGCCCGTTACCTATCGCAACTGGACTATTGAATCGGACCTCGTTTTTATCTCCTCCAATGCTGGGGTTAATTTCTACATTGGCAACAACGCCGACTACGAGCGCACGGTCTCGCTGCGTCCGGGTGTGCAGTGGGAGACCATGATCGCCGAGGCGGAAAACTCTGGGCATAAGACCGCAGCCGCCCAATCGGCCTTTTTCTTGGGCAAATCCCTCAATTATATAATCACGCAGCCCCTCGATTATCTCGGTCTGCTCGGCAAAAAGGTATTCCACTTTTGGAGTGGCCCAGAGATCAAGCGCAATCAAGACATCTACTACGCCCGCCAACACTCGCGAATTTTAAGTCTCTTGCTCTGGGATTGGCACGTGTCGATACCCTTCGGCCTGATCGGCCCACTGAGCTTGCTCGGCTTGGGGCTGAGCATGAGGGGAAAGTGGACGCCGCCGATTGCCTTGCTGCGGCTCTACGCTTTCGTGTACATGGCTTCAGTCGTACTCTTTTTTCCGGCAGCCCGCTACCGCATGCCAGTCGTGCTGGTGCTGATCGCTTTTGCTGCTTTTGCCATTTTTCAGTTCTATCTAGGTGTGCGCCGCAGAGCCTATATCCGCACCACAGTGCTTGCCCTACCTCTCGGGGGCCTATTAGTCCTGTGCAATCTCGCCGAGGCCGCGCCGACTGAAAAAGATGCTCAGCTCTACTTCGACCTTGGCGAGGTGCATCTGCGCAAGCAAGACTACGCCCTGTCTGCGCGTTACTCGCGCCGGGCACTGGAATTAGATCCAAAGTACAATTACGCCCGCCACAATCTAGCCGTGTCGTACTTTCACCAAGAGCGCTATGGAGAAAGCGAACGCGAGGCCCTCCAGACCCTAGCTGAAAATCCCCAGCGGACTGACACTCGCGTCCTTCTAGGCCGGATTTACCTAGCGACCAATAAACCACAGCAAGCCGCAGCACATTTGCGTTACGTCCTCGAACGAGATTCAGAGTCCGGCATGGCCCACTACTACTACGGTCGCCTACTCTACCGCCAAGGGCACTATGCCGAGGCCGCAACCCACTTGCAACAGGCGCTTTCCTGGCAGCCACAGGACTTCTGGCTGCACTACGAGCTAGGGAGAGCCTTCCAACAAGCCGGGCAAGCCGAGGCCGCATTGAGCCAATACCACCGAGCATTGTCCGTCGAGAGACAGCCCGAAGCACTCGTCGCCATAGGCGCGATGCACCTAATCGCTGGGCACACCGCAAAAGCACGCACCCAGTTCCTCCAAGCCCTAGAGCTAGCCCCAGACAATCCAGAGGCTCACGTCAACCTCGCGCTCATCGAACTCGAAAATGGAAACCACGCCGCGGCCATTGACCGGCTGCGCCAAGTGCTAGCGAGAGGGCCCTCCGCCCACGCGCAGCGTCTGCTCGACGAAGCCTATCGCCGGATCGAAACGCCATAGGGGGCCCATTGTCTAGCTACTTCCAAGCTCTTTTGATCTTTGCTTGCGCGCCGCCCGTTCTCAGCGCTGAGCCGCTTTTTACCGACGAAATCCAAGTATCAATCGCCTCATACCGGAGTAGAACTATGCGCTTTGTCCTGCTTTTTTGGGTCTTATGTACCGCCTGTGCCCGCGAAACACCCGATCCACCGCAAGCTCCCGCCCCACCTGCCGACTCGGCGGCTCAGACCTTTGCCGCTGGTCGCGCACTCCAAGCCCGCGGCCTCTTCACCCATGCCGAGCAAGCCTATCGTCAGGCACTGCAACAAGCCCCAGACAACCCCCAATACCATTACTATCTCGGCGTTGTATTGCACGCCCAGAGTCGTT
>VXZF01000247.1 GCA_009845645.1 Gemmatimonadota bacterium
GTGCGAGGAGGTCGTCGTGGGGCGCGACATGCGCCTTTCGAGTCCGGCCATAAAAGAGCACCTCTTGCGCGGCCTCGTTGATCAAGGTGCGGACGTCGTCGACATCGGCATGGTCAGCACCGATCAATACTACTATGCCTGCGCCACCTTGGACCGTTCGGGCGCGATGGTGACGGCTTCGCACAACCCACCTGAATACTGCGGCTTCAAGATGGTGCGCCAAATGCCCTATTTGCTCAGCGGCGAATCCGGGATCCAAGACCTGCGCCGCCTCGTGGCAGAGGAAAGCTGGGGCGCGGCTCAGAGGCAGGGCGTGGTTCGGGCTGAGGACGTGACGCCGGGCTTTATCGACAAGGTGTTGAGCCTCGTGGACCCGGCCCGCATCAAGCCGCTCAAGGTGGTGGCTGACACGGGCAACGGCATGGTCGGGCCAATTCTACAAGACGTGTACGAGCGGTTGCCCATTGAGTTTATCGGCATGTATCTAGAGCCGGATGGCCACCTGCCCAACCACGGCCTCGACCCCATGCAGCCGGAAAACCGCGCCGACTTGGAGCGCCGCGTCCTAGCCGAAGGTGCAGACGTCGGCTTTGCCTTTGATGGCGACGGCGACCGCTTCTTCATCATCGATGATCGGGGCCGCTTCGTGCCGGGCGACTTTGCGACCGCGCTGATGGCCTGCTATATGCTAGAACGCGATCCTGGAGGTAAGATCGTGTACGACGTGCGCTGCTCGTGGGCCGTGCCCGACCTCGTAAAAGCAGCCGGCGGTACTCCGCTGATCGAGCGCGTCGGCCATTCGTTCCTCAAGCCGAGGATGTTTGAGGAAGGAGCCGCTTTCGCGGGCGAACTGAGCGGTCATTACTACTTCCGCGACTTCTTTGGCGCGGATTCCGGCATCGTGCCATCGCTGGTGATGCTGGAATTGCTGTCGCAGCGCGGGGTTAAGCTCTCCGAACTGCTCGCTCCGCTAGAGCGCCAGTACTTCACGTCCTCTGAGATCAACTCTGAGGTCGCGGACCCCGCGGCCAAAATTGCAGCCCTAGCCGACCGCTACCAAGACGGTCACATCCAGCGCCTCGACGGGATTTCAGTCAGCTACGACGACTGGCACTTCAACGTGCGGCCCTCCAATACCGAGCCGCTGTTGCGCCTCAACCTAGAGGCGCTCTCCGCGGAGCGCATGGCCGAGAAGCGGGACGAGGTCCTCGCTTTTATTCGCTCGTAAATTATGACGGCCCCCGCCTCTAAGACCCCGTGGGCTTTCGCCCTCGACCGCCGCTACTTTGCGGCATTTTTGGTTTTCCAAGGCGCGGTGGTTGCTGGCAGCATCTTCGTTTTCGAATTCCTCCCGGCCCTCCTCATCGGCGCGCTCTGCGTCGCGTTTTTTGTCGCGGGCCTGCTGCTGAGGCCGTGGATCATCGTCCCAATTTTGTTGCTGACGACGGGCCTCGACAGCACTGGTCGGCTGTTCGGCGAGTCCGGCCCTTCGAAAGAGATCTTCTTGCTGACGGGGTTTCACTTGGCCTTCGGGCTGATGGTCCTCGGCTTGGCCGCCAACATCTGCCTGCGGCAGCGCGTGCACTTTCCCGACTTCGAGATTAAGGTGCCGCTCTTTTTGTTCCTCGCGTCTATTGCGGTGTCGCTGACGTACACGCCCAATCAGCCGGAGGCAACCGTCAGCTTCTTGCGGATTTGTGCCCTCGTGCTCTTCACCTACATGGTGCAAATCACGCTCGACTCTAGGCAGGCTGTGTCCGCGGTCTTATGGTCTCTAGTGGTCTTGACGATAGCGGGCTCAGTGATGGGGGCCTATCAGGTCATCACCGGCCAATTCCACCTGCCGGCCAAGGTCATCACTGCCTTGGGCGGCAACGTGCCGCGGGCGACGGGGGCCTTTCACAACCCCAATATCTTTGCCTCGTTTGTAATGAGCGGCGTCCTGCCGCTGTTGGCCGTCTTGCTCAATTATCGGCTGCCTAGGGGCCAGCGCATGCTCATCGCCTTGTCGGTCGTCATCGGCATTGGTGGGCTGTTGGCCTCGTTTAGCCGCTCTAGCTGGGTGTCAACGCTGGCCGGCGTGCTCGTCATCCTCTGGTTGAGCGGCAAGCTGCGCTATTTTTTTATTGGAGTTTTTGCCTTTATCCTGCTGGTGTTTGGCCTCAAAGAATTCGTGCCTTATGCCGAGTACATCTTCGAGCGCTTAGCCTCCATCTTCACCTTGTTTGATGAGTTCGGCTCGACCGGCCGCGCTTCGAGTACGGCGCGCATTTATCTCGTCATGGCCTCGCTCGACATGTTTGCGGACCATCCGTTCTTGGGCACTGGTTGGCGATCCTTTCCAGTAATATTCTCCCAATACGCGCCGCCCGGATATCCCCACTGGACCCTAGTGAAAGAGCCGCACACTATAGTGACTGCGATCTTGGGCGAACTAGGCATCGTTGGTTTCGCAGCTTTTGTCTGGTTTGTCGGGAAGACGTTCTTTTTGAGCTTGGGACGCTTGCAGCAGATGCAGGATTCCTATTTGCGCGCCGTAGCCATCGGCTTGATCGCCACGTTTGTCGCCTTCCAGGTCAATCAGACGTTCAATGGCGAC
>VXZF01000378.1 GCA_009845645.1 Gemmatimonadota bacterium
TCGGCGTGGCGCTCGGCAATGGGCAAAACGACCGCTTGCACGGGTGCCAACCACACTGGGAACGCGCCGGCGTAGTGTTCGATTAAAAAGCCGATGAAGCGCTCGTGCGTGCCCAGCGGTGCGCGGTGGATGCAGATGGGTGTCTCCTCTTCGCCCGCCGCGTTGGTGTACGTCAAGCCGAAGCGGCCGGGCACGGCAAAATCGACTTGATTGGTGGCGATTGTAAACTGCCGCCCGATGGCGCTCCAAACTTCGACGTCGATCTTGGGGCCGTAGAAGGCGGCCTCGTCGGGCACTTCCTCGTAGTTGATCCCGCCCCGCGCCATGGCGCCGCGCACCATGTCCTCGGTGCGGAGCCACCGCTCGGGATCATCGACATACTTGGCCCCTAAGCCCGAGGGTGCGTGGGTGCTCAAGCGCATCAGATAGTTCTCCAAGCCGAACAGTTCGAAATAGCGCAGGTACATCTGGCAGACGGCGAGGAATTCCTCCTCGAATTGGTCGAGGGTGCAGTAGATGTGCGCGTCGTTCATCTGCAACGAGCGCACCCGCATCAAGCCGAACAACTCGCCCGACTGTTCGTAGCGATAGCACGTGCCATACTCGGCTAGGCGCAGTGGCAGGTCGCGGTACGAGCGCGGGGCCGCGGCGAAAATTTTGTGGTGGTGGGGGCAGTTCATGGGTTTGAGGTAGTACTTGACCCCCTCCAACTCCATGGGTGGGAACATGGACTCGGCATAGTACGGCAAGTGGCCGCTGCGCAGATATATGGACTCCTTGCAGATGTGCGGCGTGCGCACGCGCTGATAGCCGGCCTCGTGCTCGGTCTTGCGGGCCAAGTCCTCCAACTCGTCGATGAGAACTGCCCCCTTGGGAAGCCACAGGGGCAACCCCGGTCCCACTTCGTCGTCAAAGGTGAACAACTCCAGTTGCTTGCCCAGCGTGCGGTGGTCGCGCTTTTTGGCCTCCTCCAGCATTGCCAGATGGTGGTCGAGCCCCTCGCGGGTGGCAAAGGCCGTGCCGTAGATCCGCTGCAACATCTTGCGGCTCTCGTCGCCGCGCCAGTAGGCTCCGGCTGCGCTCAGGAGCTTGAAGTGTTTGACTTGTCCGGTGCCGAGCATGTGCGGCCCCCGGCACAGGTCGATGAACTCGCCGTCTTTGTAAAAGGACAAGGTCTGGCCTTCTTCCAAATCGGCGAGGATTTCCTGTTTGTAGGGAGCGTTGGCGATCATCTCTTCTGCTTCTTGGCGCGCCACATCGATCCGCTCGAACTTGTGGTTTTGCTTGACGACTCGCTTCATCTCGCGCTCGATCTTTTGCAAGTCTTCAGGCGTAAAAGGCTCGGCCACGTCAAAGTCGTAGTAGAAGCCGTCGTCAATGGCCGGGCCAATGGCCAGTTGCGTGTCTGGGAAGAGGCGCAGCACGGCCTGCGCCAACACGTGCGACATGC
Source organism: Gemmatimonadota bacterium (assembly GCA_009845645.1). Classification (GTDB taxonomy): domain Bacteria; phylum Latescibacterota; class UBA2968; order UBA8231; family UBA8231. Next base: position 1,451 of record VXZF01000378.1, read on the forward strand.
TGTGGCGGTAGATCCAGGCCGCCTCGTCGGCATCCCAGGGAATGAGCTCGACTTCCGCGTCGCTGGTGAGCTGGGTGTGGAAGTCGATGCGCTCGTCGCCGGTGCGGGCGGCAATGTAGTGCTTTAACAGTTCCTTGTTCTCTTGGACGAGGATATCCTTGAGCGTACCCTCGCCGGAGTATTCGATGGCCTGTCCTTGGGGGATCTTGATCAGCATGACGTGCTCCTTGGCATGAAAAAACCCGCTGTCATTGGAGCCGACAGCGGGAAAGATTGGAAAATAAACTTTAGTCCGTCGCTATCCGGCGCACATGGTCGTAGTCGTAGTGGTAGTTGTAGTGGTGGCCGTCGGCCCCGACGGGAGTCCGCTGAGGCTCTGTGCGGAAGCGACTGTGATAATAGCAGAAATCATGGCGTATAAGATACCGGCAGAGTGCCGATTGTGCAAGAGCCTTCAGGTCAGTTCGTAGTGGGTGCAGTCGGGCAGAGGCACTGGCTGACCGTCCTCGGTGTCGATGCTCCAGTCGGCTAGTCGCAGGCGCATGGCGGCAAGGGCGTCGCGGTGTTGCTCTTCGTCGATTACATTGACCAACTCGTTTGGATCGGCGACGAGGTCGTAGAGTTCGTCGCGGTCTCCCATGGGGTCGTGGACGTACTTCCATTCGCGGGTGCGGACCATCTTGCAGCGGCCAGCCGCCTCGCGCCACTGCAAGCTGTCGATCAGGGTTTTGCGGCCATAGGGTTGAGGCAGCTTTTCCAAGTCGGCCATGGTAAAGAGCGGCCCGCCGCAGCCGTATTCGGAAAAGGTCGCGTCCCGAGGCGCGGCGTCGGTCGCGGTGGACAGCGGCGTTCCGTGCATTGAGCGCGGCTGCTCTAACTCTTGCAAGTGCAACAGCGTCGGCACTACGTCGATCAGATTGGCCATGCTCTGGTCGCGTACTCCAGTGGCGACCTGTCCGGGCCAAGAGACGATCAGCGGTACCCGCGTCAGGCTGTCGTAGAAGACCCCACCCTTGCACTGCATGGCGTGTTCGCCCATGAAGTCGCCGTGATCCGAACAAAAGACCACAATCGTCTGCTCCCGCAGCCCCAGTTCGTCGAGTTTGTCGAGGATCTGGCCGAGCGCGTCGTCGATAAAGCGCACCAT
>VXZF01000042.1 GCA_009845645.1 Gemmatimonadota bacterium
CATTACACTCTTTGGTACTTCACCAGATTTACGCCACCGAGTAACCGTACTGCGGTGGATCTGTAGCCAGTCTGCTACATCCGAGAAGGTGGTGCCCGTTACGTCACAGAGGAATTCCAACTCTTCCATGGATAGACTGATGTTGTTGCCGCAGATTTCGTTCGCGATCGCCCGGTGGATCCGGTGGATTTCCTCTTCAGAAATGGCGGCGGTGCCATCGGGAAGTGAGACTAGTCGTAGTTCTGGCACAGACCACGTCCGACCGGCGGCGTAGTATGGATAGTTTTTCTTAATCTTGGTTTTCATTGAGGGATAGCGCGAATGAACAGTATCGTTGCTGCCTGTCAGCCCGCCAATTTTCCCAACAAGCCCCAACCGCTAACGGCGGACGAGGCGATCAGTACCACAGTCGAGAGCACCGCGCCGATGAGGACCCAGGCGCGGGTGCGGTAGGAGGCGGGTAGCTTGAAGTTGAGATAGATGGCTGCCACCATCATTATGGCAATGGCCAAGTTGGCGATGAGGAAGCCGGCGATCTGGGTCAGGATGTCGAAGGGGATGTTGTTCCAGACGATGAGCATAGTGGTGGCGAAGATGTAGAGGCAGATGACGCGCTTGATGGCCTGGTACTCCCACGTGCGGTCGGGCCAGCGGGCGGCGAGAAACTCTTGCGCCACGCGGGCGTATATTTCGGGCAGGGCTTGCAGGGTGCCCCACAGTGCGGCGAGGATGCAGACGTAGTAAATCCACACCAAACTCGGATGAATCTGACGCCAGACGTGGGCTTGGTGCGTCAGCAAGTTCCAGCCCTCAAAGCGGGTTTCGAGCGGGAAGAGCACGGCCGCTCCGGAAATCATAAAGGCCCCAGTGACGATGAAGAGGACCAGCGCCCCCAGCCCCACGTCCCAGCGCAGCGGCGACACGCGTTGCCGCAGGCGGTGGATTTGCTGGGGATCGTCGGGTAAGTAGTCGATGGTCTCGCTGCGGGAGGCACGGTCGCGGATGGCCTCGATGTCTTGGTGGCCCGTCAGCCCCCACTTGTGTAGGCCGACCCAGTTGGCGTAGGCGATGTAGCCAATGACCGAGCCGCCGACGTAGCCAAAGGTGGTGCCCAACGTCAGCAGCGGATGCGCGACGGTGTCCGCGGGTGCCCACTCCGGAAAGGGTGGTAGGTCGCCAAAGCGGAAGGTCCCCACAAGTGCTGCAATAAAGTCTGGACGCACGATGAGGGTGCCGGCGATGGTGCCCGTGACTAGGATTCCGCAGATGAGGAGTTGTTGCTTTTCGAGGCGTTCAAAGGACAGGCGGATGCCGAAGAACAGCGCCAAGGCGATAAAGGCCGAGGTTATGGCGTTTTCCCAGAAGACTTCTTCCTCGCCAGCGGGCAGCATGTCGCGCAGCAAGAAGTGAAAGAGATCGCCGCAGGGCTTGGAGACGGGTACCCAAGCGAGGGGTGCGCCGATCATCTCAAAGAGCAAAATGGTCAACAGCAGCCATCCGCGCGGCCCGGGCAGGCGCACGAGGCGGTGGCCGATCAGCTCGCCGCTGACGGCTGTGTAGCGGCCAATCAGATAGGTGAAGAAGACGCCCTTGACTAGACAACTGAGCAAGACCATCCACAACAAGCCATAGCCAGCCCAAGCACCGGCCCGCACCACGACGATGGTCTCACCGGCACCGATGGCGACCGAGGCGACGATGGCCGCGGGACCGAAGACGGCGAGCATACCGAAAATTTTCTTCAGCGACCAAGGCTGGGCGAAGACGCCTTCGGGTGGCGGAATATCTACTTTGTTCATGCGAGGAGATGCGCTTTACAGAGGGGAATAAGGCTCTGGGCGACGATGCTGAGGCGTAAATTCATGGTGGGGCAAGATACAGCGGGCGGATGGGCGACGCAATAGGCTGTGTTTAAGCAGTGGATGTGATACACTGTCATTGTTTTTCGCTATTCGCGCGTAGGAAAGACGTATAGCCCGTTTCGTCAAGTGTCCCGGCCGCCAGCGCGATAACGGCCTGAGCCGCGCTCTCTTGCGTGGCGGTGAAGTGATAGCCGTTCAATTCCAGAAACAGGATTCCGAGTACAAAGCCGGTGCGCTTGTTGCCATCGACAAATGGATGGTTGCGCACGATGCCTGCCGCATAGGCCGTCGCCATTTCGATAAGATCGGGCGTATCCGCATAGGCGTAGTGTTGCTGTGGCCGGGCCAGAGCCGATTGCAACAAGCCGTCGTCGCGCACCCCCGCGGCGCCACCGTGCAGCGCGAGCAGTCGGTCGTGTAGCATCAGCGCGTCGCGTGCGTCAATCCAAACCGGTTCCGTCACTGGGCCAGAACGTGGAGCGTGTTGCGATAGCGGTCGAGAATCTCTTCGGCCTTTGCCAGCTTCTTGGCAAAGGTGGGATCGTAGGGCGTCATCTGATAGCTGCCGTCCGGCCCTTCGATCAGGAATAGAGGATCCCCGTCTTTGGTGCGCAGCCGGTTGACGACCTCCTTGGGGAGGACGACGCCGAGCGAGTTGCCAAATTTGCGGACCTTGAGTTCAACCATGAAATGCCTCCTGTTGTTATCACTATTGTAGTAACATCTGAACGAGG
>VXZF01000544.1 GCA_009845645.1 Gemmatimonadota bacterium
CACGCACCAACTAAAAAGGAGCCAATCCATTGACTGAATCTACCCGCCAAAATATCCAACCGGACGACCTGAAGAACTTTTGCACCGCCGCCATGGTCAAAGCCGGCCTCAGCCAAGAAGACGCCGCACTAAGCGCCCACGTCTTCGTCACCACCGACACTTGGGGTACCTTTACGCACGGCACCCGGCAGATCCGCGGCCTGATGCAGAACGCGCGGCGCGGCCGTCTGGTTGCAACCGCAAAGGAGAAAATCGTCGCCGAGGGGCCGTCTTGGGCCATTATCGACGCCTGCGACGGCATGCCGCCCGCCATCTCCTGCCGTGCCGTTGAACTAGCCGTTGCCAAAGCCCGCCAAAGCGGCATGTGCTACATCGGCATCCGAGGCAGCAGCCACTACGGTGCCGCCGGATTTTACGCCAACATGATCGCCGAAAACGACATGATCGGTCTGTCCATGTGCAATGTGGAACCCTGCATGACCGTACCAGGCGGCAAGAGTCGGGTTCTGGGAACCAACCCAATCGCCTACGCCGCACCCACCGGCACCGACCGCACCGTCATGCTCGACATTGCCACCAGCGCGGTTGCGGCCACCAAAATATTCGCGGCCAAAAACGAAGGGCGCAGCATTCCCGACACCTGGCTGGTGGACGAAGAGGGCATTCCAACGACCGATCCCACCGAGTTTCCGGAAAAAGGGGCGCAGTTGCCCATGGCCGGGCACAAAGGGTACGGATTGGCCGTGCTGGTAGAGTTGCTAACAGCAACCCTTAGCGGCGCAGCGATGATGAGCAGCGTCCAGAGCTGGGTGGCAGACACGGACGCGCCCTCAAACCAGGGTCACGCCTTTGTCGCCATGGACGTCGGTGCAATGATGCCGCTGGAGGAATTCCACGCCCGCATGGACGCCATGTGCAAAGAGATCAAGAGCGCTTCGCCAGCCAAAGGTGGGACCATCTTCCTGCCGGGCGAGATCGAGTGGAACCAGCGGGAGCAAGCACTAGCCGAGGGTATTGTCATGCCCGAGGATGTCTTGATCAGCCTGCGGGGGCTAGCCGAAGACAGTGGCCTCGATCCTGCGGATTTCAATCTGGACTTGGGCTGAGCAGCCGCTTCATCCCTCCGCGAAATACCTCGCCAGCGCCCGCTCCGGCGGCCACAAGTCGAGTAGTTCGACAGCCTCTGCCAGCGGCGTGCTGGCAAAGGACGCCTCCAACTCCTCCCGCGTGCGCCGCCGCGCAGGACGCTCGTCCAGATTGGCCACCTCGAACAGCACCCGCGCGTTGATCGCCGCGCACTCGCTCAGGCCCCGGGGATAGACCTTGTCAGCGGTATCGGCCCGGCTGTGGCCATAGAAGCGATCCTCGGGCCATACCGACTCTGTGCCCAGACCCACAGTGGGCACGCCGTGGGCAAAGAACGGGAAGTGATCGGAGCCCCAACTCGTCGTGCCGCAGGACGCGCCAAAGGGCTTTTCGAGCCCATCCACGCGCACGCGGCTCGCCACCGCCTCCAAAACCGGCAGCAGATCCTCAGCCCCAGCGATTCCCAGCCCCGAGGGCCGACCGCCGACATCGTTGTTGATCATCAGCCAAGTGTCGTCGAGTTCCCTAGCGTGGCGCTGCGTGTACGCCCAAGATCCGACCAGCCCCGACTCCTCGACCCCAAAGGCCACGAACCGCACCGTGCGCCGCAGGTGCTCGCGGTGCACGGCGAGGGCGCGCGCCGCCTCGACCACGGCAACCACGCCCGCAGCATTGTCAATAGCGCCGGGGCCCACGTGCCAAGTGTCGTAGTGGCCGCCGCAGACCAAGACCTGCTGCGGATGCTCAGCCCCAGTCAACTCGCCGACCACGTTCCACGACTCCTTGGGCTCGATGCGGCTGTCGAGGACCAACCGCAGCCGCACCGGTCCACGCCGCTGCTGCAGACGCTTGAGGTACTCGGCGTCTTCAAGACTGATTGAGGCAACCGGCAAGTCACCGACCCGCTGGAAGCAACAGGTACGAGCCGGTTGCAAGGCACCAGCGTAGTTGCGGTGCTCAAGCAGCGCCAAAGCGCCAAAACGCGCGGCCAAGGGCGTCTTCAACTGGCGGGCAAAGGGGTAGTAGGGTGCCACTGCGATGCGGCCGCGCACCTCGTCGGCCCGCTGCGCCAGCTCCTCAGCGTCGCAGCGCTCAAGGAACACGACCTCGCCTTCCACTCCCTGCTCCGGGGTCGAAGGCGACAGCCCTCCGCACCGACACGGGATCGAGCGCCCTTCCTCCGGCATCACCACAGCCAACTCCTCGCGCTGCGGCCGCCAAGCTCGATACTCAAACGGCTCCAAGTGGACGCGATCAAGTCCATAGCGCTGAAAGGTCTGCAGCAGGAAGTCCCGCGCCCGAACCTCCCCCCCGCTGCCAGCTACGCGTATACCGATGTCATCGGCCAGCACGAGCAGGTTTTCCCAAGCCTCGGACCGCGCCTCGACCTCGGCGACGATTGCTTCTTCGATTCTATCTTTCATTAAGCTACCTCAGAGCCACCGCGACAACACCGTCTTCTGCCGCGTGTAGAACAAAATTCCCTCGGTCCCCTG
>VXZF01000743.1 GCA_009845645.1 Gemmatimonadota bacterium
ACCCGATGGACAAGCGCAGACAAATAGAAGATTGCATCGAGGCCTTCCACTTGGGGACTCTTACCGAAGGGGATTTGCGCCAGACCCTCGAAGAATTGAGCGCGGCGAAACCGCAGTGTCAGGATCTGCTCTACCTGCAGACCAGCAGCACTTCCCTGAACTCCAGCGTGCACGGCATGGCCCTCGTCGAAAACGGCGAAATCTCCGACGGACCGACAGACCCCGAAGACTGGCCCTACAAAACGCCACTCCAGGCCATGCGCGACGGCTGGCGCATAGTGCAGTTCCCCAATATGGCGCTGATGCTGGACGAGTCCAGAACCTACGGACTCGGCTGTGAGTTCATCCTCGAAAGATGGAGTTGATGCCCTTGCGCCTGCCCGATATTGCGCCCACCCTGACGGACACCGAGGTCCTCGAATTCTGTCAGCGGGGCTACCTGATCCTCGCAGGCGTCGTCGCGCAGGAGACTAATGAGCGGGTGAATGAATTCATCCACGCTCACCCCTACGGGTCCGACGACAGCGGCGGATTCGAAGACGACAAGCTGCTGGCCGAGGACTGGTTCGTCGCGGAGGTGATCCTCAACCCGCAGGCGGCTGGTGCGGTGCGCTCGCTCTTGGGAGCTAGTGCCGCCTTGCCGACTTGGATGTTCAACCACAGGTCCACGCGCCCCAAACCGGCGCAGCAATGGCACCGCGACGGCTGCTCCCGCTACGGCCACGCAGTCAACCACCTGCAGGTATTCTACTATCCTCAGGACACCCCCCTCGAACTCGGCCCCACCGAAGTGCTGCCCGGCTCGCATTTTCTTTTCAACCTCGGGCCGTTTATGGGCCACTATGGCGGGATCAGGGGGACCGCGTCGACTGCGGCACTGGCGGGCACCATTTTCATCACTGCCTACCCGATCTGGCACCGACGCGGAGCGTCCACCGCCGAGGGCGTCCGCAATATGCTCAAGTACCTCTACTGGCGCATGGTGCCGCCGCAGCGGGACTGGATCGTCGAGCCCGATTTCAGCCTCGACGACCTCAACGACCTCGAAAGCGCCCTCTACGGCGGCAAGGTGCACCCGGCCAAAGACCAGTTCCACCACTGGCACGACGTCGCCCAGATGTTCTACTGGCTGGCGGGCAAAAAGGACGATTTCCCCAACTTTCTCGGCACCGACCGCTGGCCTATGGGCCATCCGCCGCGCCGGCAACCCAGGGATTTCCACACCTTTCCGTCGTAATTCCTACTTGACCTTTTTGGCCCTCATGTCTGGGGCTATAGTACTTTCCACTTGGAAGAATCGCGAGATGCTTCTAGGATAGCAAGATTACACTCGAGGGTCTGGCGCGCTTCGGATAGGCCACAGGGCATTTCACTCTTGCCGTCGATGGCGTCAAAAAAACAGTTCGCTTGGGATATAAACGCATGGTCGCGCTCAAAATCTGACCAAGACTCTTCCTGCCACTCGGTTTCAGGTTCCATCATCCAGCGCATGCGATTAGAGTGAATTTCAGATTGCAATGTGCCGCGTTCACAGACCACGATGATCACTCCTTCATCAGGGGCTTGATGTTGATTCATGCTGACGGAGGCGAGCGCGTCGCCGTGACGGGTTAGGACGTTGACTGTGTCTTCGACTTCAACTCCTGCCAAAACTTGATGCGCGCAGTCGGCAACTAGGCGTTCGACTGGTCCAGCGAGCCAACACACGGCATTGATAAGATGTGTTAGCCCATCCTGAATAGCGCCTCCTCCCGTGGCGTGACTGGCGTAGTAAATTTCTCTGTAAGCGGGTCGGTAGGTGGGGAAGTGTTGGCCCCTAATAACAGTAATATGCAAGGGGTGCCCAAAGCGTCCACTGTCGAGGGCTTTCTTCATTGCCGAAAGCACGGGGATGTGGCGCAAGACATAAGCGACTCCAGCAACGAGCTTGCGCTCTCTGATAGTTCTATCGAGACGATCAATCCCATCTAGACTTACAGATAATGGTTTTTCGATCAGTAGATGTAGGCCAGACTCTGCTGCTTGTTGCGCCATGGAAATATGTAGGTGCGCAGGTGTTGCGATCACAATAGCGTCATGTCCTACTTCGAGAGCCAATGTAAGATCGGCATAGCTATTTTTGATGTTATAGTTATCTGCTATTTTTTTGCGCAGATCGTCGTTGATTTCACAAATTGAAACCTCTGCGCGATTTGTTGCAAGTATACAACGCGTATGACGTTCACCTATTGAACCCGTGCCAACGACGAGAACCTTTTTTTGGGCTGCTGCCATAAATCAGTTACTCCAATAAGAGGTGCGAAAGCCGTTAAATCCCTACCCCAAACTCAGCCTCAAAGTCCTGCCACACCGCTTCGGGGACCTCGGTCGTGGCGCTGGCATATACCTCGGCGAATTCCCTGCGATTGGTGGTTCCGACGAGGATTATGCCATTGCCTGCAACCGGCGCATTGAGCGCAAACTGCATAGCTAGGTCTCGGATGTTCAACCCCCGTTCTTGGCACCATTGCCACATCTGGTGTGCGCGCGGCACCACCGAGGGGTCGTCCGGCCCACCGATGGCCGCTGGTATGAGATTC
>VXZF01000063.1 GCA_009845645.1 Gemmatimonadota bacterium
CGAGTTGATGCAGGGAACAGGCGTTGAAGAGGACGCCTTGGCGCACTAGGTCTGCTAAATTGTCGGGTAGTTGCTGGGCCGTGAGCTGAATCTGGGCCGCAGGGACGCCAGCACGCATGGCTCGCAGCGCTTCGTAGCCACTGCTCGCGTCGATGTGCAGGCCGGCGCGGTTGAGAATGCGGATCACGCCGGCTGCCGGACAGGCTTTCACGGCGTAGCGCACCGTCAGGCCGTGTGCATTGGGAAAGGCCAGTGCCTTTTGGGCTTGGGATTCCAACGCCTTTTGACTATAGACAAAAGTGGGCGTCCCAAATTGGCGCTGGACGGTGCGAACTTGGTCTTCAGACAGGAGTGAAAGCCGTTCCATTAAATGACCCTAACTTGATATTTTTCAATAGAATCCGTAGGTTATGAAAACTTTTTAGTATCGCTGCTACACCCCATTTTGTCAAGCTCCTTATGGCCACTTACATCCTCGGCATTTCCGCGTTCTACCACGATAGCGCGGCCTGTTTGGTGCGCGACGGCCAGATCGTCGCCGCAGCGCAGGAGGAGCGATTCACGCGCGTTAAACACGATCCAGATTTTCCCGCTCGCGCCGTCGAATACTGTCTGAGAGAAGGCGGTATTGAGGCCAAAGATCTGCACTGCGTGGGGTTTTACGACAAACCCCTGCTGACCTTTGAACGCCTGCTAGAGACTCATCTCGGGACGGTGCCGTTGGGCCTCCGTCTTTACTGGAAGAGCATGAGGGTATGGCTGGAAAAGAAGCTGTGGATCCCGCAGTTAATCCAAGAGCAACTCGGCTGCGAAGTACCCGTGCTGTTCAGCGACCACCACGAGTCGCACGCTGCGTCGGCCTTCTATCCGTCGCCGTATCGAGAAGCGGCGATCGCGACCTTGGATGGAGTCGGCGAGTGGACCACTACGAGCTATGGCTACGGTAGGGATGCCGAAATTCACACGCTGGCCGACATCAAGTTTCCCCACTCGCTGGGTTTGTTCTATTCGGCCTTTACGTATTTTACGGGATTCAAGGTCAACTCTGGCGAGTACAAGCTGATGGGGTTGGCCCCTTATGGCGAGCCGAAATACGTCAATCTAATGCTCAACGAGATAATCGACCTGAAGGACGACGGTTCTTTCAAGCTCAACACTCGATATTTCAACTACCTATCCGGCCTGACAATGACCAGTCGGGCCATGGACAAACTCTTCGGCGGACCGCCCCGGCGGCCAGAGACACCGCTGACTCAGCGCGAGATGGATATTGCGCGCTCCTGTCAGGTCGTCACCGAGGAAGTCATGTTGCGCATTGCCCGCACGGTGTATCGAGAAACCAAGCTCAAGAACTTGTGCATGGCCGGTGGCGTGGCCCTCAATTGCGTCGGCAACGGCCGTATCTTGCGCGAGGGCCCCTTTGAAAACATCTGGGTCCAGCCGGCTGCGGGCGATGCCGGCGGGGCCTTGGGCGTGGCGCTGGCGCTGTGGTATCACCATTTGGGCCACGAGCGAGTGGCAGATGGCGAAAACGACTCGATGCGGGGGGCACTGTTAGGGCCTGAGTACGGGGACGAAGAGATCTACCAGTACATTGAGGAGCAGGCGGGAGTGGCGCACAAACTCGCCGAGGACGAACTGCCAGTGCGCGTGGCCGAGCTGTTGGCCGCGGGCAAGGTCGTCGGCTTTTTTCAGGGGCGGATGGAATTTGGGCCGCGCGCGCTCGGTGCCCGGTCGATTTTAGGCGACCCGCGCTCCACCCAGATGCAGTCGGTGATGAACCTCAAGATCAAGTTCCGCGAGAGCTTCCGCCCCTTTGCCCCGACAGTCCTGCGCGAATGCGTACACGAGTTCTTTGAGTTGGATGCCGACTCGCCCTACATGCTGCAAGTGGCCCCGGTTAAAGCGGAACGGCAGATTCCCATGAGCGAGGACCAGCAGCGGCTGTTCGGCATCGACAAGCTAAACGTGCCGCGCTCGGATATGCCAGCCGTTACCCACGTGGATTACTCGGCGCGGGTGCAGACGCTGCGCCGGCAAGATCATCCGCGCTATTACGACGTGATTCGCGCCTTTCAGAGCCTGACCGGCTATCCAGTGGTGGTCAACACGTCCTTCAACGTGCGCGGCGAACCCATCGTCCAAAGCCCAAAAGACGCTTATCGCTGCTTCATGCGGACGGAGATGGATTTTTTGGTCATAGGCTCTTATATCTTGGACAAGAAAGACCAGCCGCAGTGGCAGGAAGAGCTGGATTGGCAAGAGGAGTTCGAGCTTGACTGAGGTCAAGAGCTACTGGGGGGTTGCGGTTCCTTCACGCGGCGATTTGCGTCGCTTCGGAATCGTGCTGGCGGCGTTGTTGGCCTTGGTCGGCGGCTATCTGTGGTACGTGGGAGCTGTCGGCATCGCCCAGCTTGTACACGCAGCCTCGCTGGTGTTTCTCGGAACCGGCTTGGCGCTGCCCATAGCGTTGAAGCCGATTTACTTTCCCTATATGTGGCTGGCGAGGATGGTGGCCTTTGTCAATATCCATCTGCTTTTGGCACTGGTTTTCTACACGCTTTTTA
>VXZF01000659.1 GCA_009845645.1 Gemmatimonadota bacterium
CACCAAATTTCGTAATGTATATAAAAAGAGTAAGAAAGAGCCCCTGAGTAAGAAAGAGCCCCTGAGTAAGGAAGAGTCCCTTCAGATTATGAAAGATACTTTTCAAAAGAAGTTTGTTGTTCTTTCGCAGTGGAACTTAAAGGTAGAAGTCTTTATATGGGATGATTTTCATGACCGTTACCTGATTAGTAATTTGGGGGGGATTCAGATGTCTAATGGATTCGACACATCAACAGGCCCACTTAAAACAACGTGGTCACGACTTGGACAAACAGCCCGAGGAGAGATAGAAGGTGATTTTGATCCCAATAAAAAAGATGAAGATGAACATCCTAAATGCCAGCTTAATTTTATGATATCGCAAGATTGAGACTTGCTTGAACAACGGGCTGCAAGAGTTCTACTCACCTCACCCCCGAAACGGATTCTCCTCCCCCTCGGCCCGATGCCGATAGAGTGGCTTGACCGCCTCCGGCAGGGCTTCGTAGGCTTCCCTCGGCACAATCGCATTGTTGCGCCCGCCAAATTCTACGCTCAACCACCACGGACAATAGCGCGTGATAATCGCCACCCTCGGCTCCGGGCTGGGATTCGCCGCAGTCGAATGCCAGATCCGGCTGTCCATCACCAGCGCACTGCCCTCCGGACCGACAACCTGAATCTCCCCGCGAATCGGCTTGAACTGATCGATCCGCTCTTCCAGTTCTTCGGGTGTCTGGTGCATCCGCGGGTTGAGCGGGTCGCGGTGGCTACGCGGCACCACCCACGTCCCACCCGTCTCCGGACCAAACGGCGACAGCATCCACAGCACCGATAGCTGCATGGTCACATTCGGGAAGGGTTGCGCCACTCGGCCGGCGAAATCCCTGTCGGTCAGATCGTGCGGCCAATCCGAGTGAAAGCCGCGCCAGTCCAAGTCCTCGCGATTGGGCACTTGCGTCTTAAACTCGGTCTGCGCAATCCGCACGTGCCCGCCAAAAACCGCCTGCGCCACCCCCAACAAACGCTCGTCGCCCAGATACGGAGCAAACTCCGATAAATACGCAATCAGGCAAATCCCGGGCTCGCCGTTGGGCCCGGTCTGCCGCCCGATATGCCCGCCCATGGCCTCGTAGTCCTGCTGCGCCTTTGCGTGCGCTTCTTGCACGTGCGCTCGCACTCGATCTATGGCGTCCTCTGGAATAATCCGCTCCAACACGCACCAACCCTCGCGGCGCAACTGATCCACTTTTTCCTTTATCTCAGCGTCCATAAACCCTCTCATTCTCGGTTGCTCAAGCAATTGCGTACTGCTATACTAGACCCACTCGCGAATGCACCCACCCTTTTCCCGGCCCTTCTCATGCACATCACCGACATCGAAGTCCACGCCATCTGCCCGCCGTATTGCGACTTCAACGCCCTATCCCTGGCCCGCTACCACGGCGCGCGCATCCAACGCCGCGCCATCCTCGTCGTCCACACAGACAACGGCCTAGAGGGCCTCGGCGAGAACATCGGTGATGCGCCCGACGGCGACGCCTTGCGCGCAAAATACATCGGCACCTCGCCCTTTGACTGGATCAACGCCGAGCAGGACCTCGCCATGAACATGGCCTGCTACGACCTAATGGGCAAGCACCTCGGCATTCCCGCGTGGAAACTGATCGGCCCCAAGGTCCGCTCGTGGATTCCGGTCGCCGCTTGGACCGTGGCCCAAGCCCCAGACGCCATGGCCGAAGAAGTGCGCCAAGCGGCCGCTCGCGGCTATCACTGGATCAAGTATCACGTCGATGAAATGCAGGACGTCATCGCCCAAACCGAGGCCATGCAGGAAGCGGCCCCGCCCTATTTCAAGGTGCATTACGACTTCAACGCCAACAGCAACTACTACACCATGCGCACCATTCTCGCCGAACTGGTCAAATTCCGGGTCGCCGGCCGCTTTGAAGATGTAGTCCAAGGCACGGACGAAGATGCCTATCGCATGTTGCGCGAGCAGTGCCCGCTGCCCATCATCGGCCACCACGTCCCGGCCGAAGCCATGACCAAGCGCTACGTCGATGGTACCATGGCTGGGCACGCTCCCATCGGCAGTGCCATCAAAGCAGCCGCCATTGCCGAGCGGCTCAACATGCCCCTCATGTACCAACAGACCGGCGGCACCATCAACCAAGCCTTCTTGGCCCATGAAGTCGCAGTATTCAAAATGGCCACCATCGACCACGTCAATGGCTGTCACTTGTGGCAAGAGGACATCGTCAAAGACCCCATGCCTGTAATCGACGGCAGCGTCGCCGTGCCCCAAGGGCCGGGCCTAGGGATCGAACTCGACCGCGCCCAATTGGAAAAATTGGCCAGCGCGGCCCCGGTCGATAGAGGCCGCTTCCTAATCCGTATCCGCTCCGCAGGTGGTCTCACCGCGTATGTGCGCCACGACCCCGATCCGAACGGCTCTACCGACAATCTGCGCTTCCACGACCGCTTGCACCGCCAAGGCGTCCCCGGGCGGCCCCCTTCGTACGCCAACCCGCTTACCACTGAATTCTGGGACGCAGAAAAAGACCC
>VXZF01000518.1 GCA_009845645.1 Gemmatimonadota bacterium
TCGCACTCGTAGCCACGGAGGCCGGAGCTCGACCACTCCTCCCAGTCCACGTGCTGGTCGAGGGCAAATTCGCCGTGCCACGCCTCAACTTGGCGCAGCAGCTTGTCAATAGTGCGGCCCTTCATGGTGAAATGGGGTTGCAGCGGCGGTCCTTCTGTGAGATTCCCATCGGGCCCGCGCGTCTGCTGGGGCGCAAACTTCTGGTTGTAGATATAGTCGACTATTGGGCCGACGTAAGTGGGATCGAGCATTGGCTGGTTGGCTAGAAAGAGCACTACCGTCGCCCAGAACGGCTCGTCCTCCATAAAGTCGCGCAGACGCGAGCGCACCACGGCTAAAACTAGATTGCGGCTGCCGCCCATTCCGAGGAACTGCGCCCAGCGCAATCCCATCGAGACCGATTCCACGTCCGGCACCTCGAAGATCAGATGCGCCATGCGCTTGGTGAGGGCGATTTCCGTATCCATTGCGCGGATATTGCCACCTTGGGCGACGTGCATAAACCACGCCTGCTGCCGCCGGATGACGGCTGGATCCTCTTGGTGCCAAGCTCCGTCCGCAAAGAAGGTCTCGCGCCAGACCTCGTCCATGAAGAACGGCACCTCGTAGCGGGCTAAAAGGTGGCGGACCAATTCGCCGAATTGTCGCCGCTTGTTCTGGCTTTGCGGATACCAGTCCTCTATTGGTCTGAGATAGGCGCGGTGGTAGCGGGCTAGGGGTGCCAACAGCTTGCCGTCAATGCGGGCGTATTTTTCGCAATGGACTAGGAGGCGATAAAAGGCTTTGCGCTCGGCCGGGTCTTCGACATTGGCAAAAAGCCGCGTCCAGCCCTCCCAGATGCCCGATGTCTTGCCCTCGTAGGCCAGAGTGATGAAGCGGACCTGGCTCGGGCGATAGTCCGGTTTGGGGTCGGGACGGCGGGTCTTTTGCCAAAGCTGGAACAGCTCGCGTTCCTTTTGCAACTGTTCGTCACTCTTGTCTAGCCCCTTGTCGAGGCCCTGCTTGTGGCACCAGATGCGGTAGGCGCCGACGCTGTGGAAGCCGAGCGCGTCGATGTGGCGCTTGAGCTTTTCGTCCAGCTCGTCCGCGATTAGCACAGAGCGGTGCCTCGTCGCAGCGATTTCTTTGACCGCTTGGCGCAGGGCTGGCCAATTGTCGAAGCCGTACTGGCGGGCAAGCACGTGCTGGGCGTCGTGCAGAGTGAATCCGTCAGGTGATAATCGGGAAAACCGGGGCAGATACTGTTGCACGGACGCACAGATCTGAGAATCGCCGGACTGGAAGGACTTGAGCAGGTCCTTGGCTTGTTTCTTCAGATGATCGAGATGGGGATTGGGAGGTAGGACGGTAGCCATACAAAACCCTCTTTCAAAATGCCTGTCATCCGCGAAGACAAGCCGAAAGAAGGTTCTTTAACAGCAGGCGAAAAAACTAAGGTGGGTTCAACCCTTTCCGCGGATCGAGGCGTCCTTAAAACGCCTTGACGACTAGGATAGGACGGCACCTGCACAGAGTCAAGAGAGAACTGGGCCTCGTGCGCTGGCGACTTCACTTGGACTTCATTGAGGACTGATCTGCATTTAGCCTGAAGACGCCCGCGTCGCGCTTAGCACGTCGTAGCAAAACTGCGCCGTGCTCCAGGCGTCGTACCCATTTGCGTTCCATATCTGGCCGGTGACTTCTGGGCAGATGTAATTGTCCCAGCCGGCGTCTTGCACGGCCTTGTAGTAGGCCTTCATGTCCAGCTTGCCGCTACCGGGCAGGAGATAGCGGACCCGCCCCTCTTCGTCGAGATAGCCGTCCTTGATGTGATTGTGGACTGAGTACTGGAGATTCAGGTCAATCGAGTGCTGCAAGTCGATGCCCTCGACCCAGAAGTGGCTGTAGTCGAAGTTAAGGCCGAGATTCGGGTGATTGGTTTGCTGCATGAGCCATGCGGCTTTTTCCGGCGTCTCGAAGTCGTCGCCTGCATGCGGCTCGATGGCGACGATGACGTCGTATTCGGCGGCCATGTCGCCTAGTTCGAGTACCAGCTCGACGATGCGCTCTTTGCCGGTCTCCCAGGCGGGTTTGCCGCCGAGGGTGGTGCTGACGACCATTGGGCGATCGTCGAGCCGGAGCGCGCGGCTCAGTTCAAAGGTCGCTCTGAACTGCGCGAGTGCGGCGGCGCGTCCCTCGCCTTCGACGCAGGGCGAGAGCAGGGCCATTAGCACTGGCGTGGGAAAGCCGAGCTGGCGGAAGAGGTCGGCGAGTCTTTTGCGCGCGGCCGCGTCCATGTTGGCCGGCTCGGTCGGCCAGCCGGGGGTGACGGCGATTTCCATGCCCTCGTAGCCCATGTCGGCGAGGCGCGGCAGGGCTTCGAAGACGTCGAGTTGCTTCATGCCGTAGGGGCTGTAGTAGAGTTTCACGCGGTGACGGCCTCCTGTTGTACGTTAGGAATTAGGAATTACGGTACTGCATTCTTCCTTGGACGATATGGTCTGGTGGAGTAAATTTTTCGCGCCGGAGAAACTAATGTGCCATATTGGGCGCAGCAAGCTGTGA
>VXZF01000377.1 GCA_009845645.1 Gemmatimonadota bacterium
GGGCCCCGGCGTTATCTGCCATTTTGACTACGCTGTATTCCCGAATCATTTTGTTCCTAAAAGCCTAAATTTACTGCCGCTCTAATATATCAACGAGCCGCCAACGCTTGGTTTTGCTCATAGGGCGGCATTCCTCAATGCGCACGAGATCGCCAACCTGCGACTCTTCTCGCTCGTCGTGGGCGACGAACTTAGCGGTGCGGCGGATGATCCGGCCATACAGGGCATGCGGAATGCGCTGTTCGACCGCCACGATCCGCGTCTTAGTGTTGTTGGCCTTGAGCACTCGGCCTTCGGCCTGACGCCGGTATCTCTTTTCTTTAGCCATCTGCCACTTACTTCCCGCCGGCCAAGGAGCGAATGCTGAGTGCGTGCTCTTTGAGCACGGTGTGCGCCTTGGCAATGTCACGCCGCACTTGCCGCAACCGAATGGGACTAGTCAACTGGCCGGCTACGTGCTGAAAACGCAGGTTGAAGAATTCCTCGTGTAGCTCTTCCAGCCTGTTTTGCACTTCTTCTGAACTCATTTCGCGCAATTCGCTGACCTTCATAACCTCATACTCGTTTGACGACCTTGGTCTTGATGGGCAGTTTGTGGCCAGCACGGCGGAATGCCTCGCGGGCCGTGTCTTCAGGCACCCCAGAAAGCTCGACCATCACCCGCCCAGGTTTGACCACTGCAACCCATCCCTCGGGCGGCCCCTTGCCTTTACCCATGCGGGTTTCGGCCGGTTTCTTGGTGATCGGTTTGTCGGGAAAAATGCGGATCCACATCTTGCCCGTACGGCTCATTGCCCGACTAATCGCTACGCGCATAGCCTCAATCTGACGGCTGGTAATCCAACAAGGCTCGAGGGCTTTGAGGCCGTATTCGCCGAAGGAGACCATGTCCCCTCCTTTGGTTTGGCCGCGCATGCGGCCTCGCGCCTGCTTCCTCCACTTGGATTTCTTGGGCATCAACATAAGAGAGCCTCGCTATAATCAGACCGCCTGAGCGGCCCCTTCTCCTTCGGCCATAACTTCACCGTGACAAATCCAAACTTTTACGCCCACAGTCCCCGATACAGTATAAGCCGTCGCCATGGCGTAGTCGATATCAGCGCGCAGCGTGTGCAACGGGACCCGACCGGCTGGCTCGGAACGCTCGCGCCGACCCATCTCCGAACCACCGATGCGCCCGGAACAGACGATGCGGATACCCTCGGCCCCCATGCGCATCGACGAGGCTACAGACTTCTTCATGGCCCGGCGAAAGGAAACGCGTTGTTCTAGCTGGCGGGCCAGATTGTCAGCCACTAGCTGAGCATCTAGTTCGGGCTTCTTGATCTCTTGGATATTGAGAGAAACATCCTTGCTGGTCAACGCCTTGAGTTCGTCGCGAATTTTATCGACTTCGGCCCCGCGACGACCAATGGCAATACCAGGACGCGCTGTATGCACTTCAACAGTAACTCGCTTGGGCTGGCGTTCGATATTAATCTGAGATACGCCAGCTCGCTGTAGGCGCTGACGCACGTAGCGCCGCAACATCAGGTCTTCCTTGAGTAACTCGGAAAAATCTTTTTCGGCGAACCAATTTGAACGCCAAGGTTTGATGACCCCGAGACGGAAGCCGTATGGATGTGTTTTCTGGCCCAAGGTGTCCCCCTTAGTTGACCTCGTCGCTGACGACGACCGTGAGATTGCAGTGGCGCTTGCGAATGCGATCAGCTGAGCCTCGGGCTCGCGGACGAATGCGCTTGAGATCGCGTCCTTCGTCGGCGAAGACGCGAGTTACGTAGAGATCATCGGCGTCAACCGGATTTTCCTCGTCTTGATTGATCCCATTCGATATGGCCGAACGCAGGGTCTTTTCGATTAGCTTGGCCACTGGGCGAGGCGAAAACCGGAGAATGGTAAGCGCCTCATCGACCGGCTTGCCGCGAATCAGGTCGATGAGCTGGCGCACTTTAGTGGTCGGTACGCCAATTTGTTTGAGGACAGCTTTGGCTTCCATGCTTATTGCAACCTCGTACCGCGCTCGGTCAACCGGCCTCCGTGACCGCGAAAAGTGCGGGTCGGAGCAAACTCGCCGAGCTTGTGTCCGACCATGTTCTCTGTGATGTACACCGGAATGAATTTATTACCGTTGTAAACGGCTAGCGTATGGCCGACGAAGTCGGGCGTAATGGTTGAGCGCCGCGACCAAGTCCGCACGACTTGCTTGTCACCTATGCGATTGAGGTGTTCGACCTTTTTAGCTAAATGCCCGTCAACAAAAGGGCCTTTTTTGATTGATCTTGGCATAATCTCTCGCTACTTCGCGTTGCGCCGACGTATAATCCACTGATTGCTTTGATTTTTGCGCTTGCGCGTCTTGTAGCCCTTGGTGGGCTTACCCCAAGGGGTGACCGGGTGCCGTCCACCTGAGGATCGTCCTTCACCCCCCCCATGCGGATGGTCAACCGGATTCATAACTACGCCTCGCACCTTGGGTCTGCGCCCCAACCAACGGGAGCGACCAGCTTTGCCAATTACAATATTGGCGTGTTCTATATTGCC
>VXZF01000428.1 GCA_009845645.1 Gemmatimonadota bacterium
GGGACGGACTTCGGCGTATTTTACCGGGCGAATGGGTTCGGCGATCTGTGGTTCGTCGCCGCAGCCAACCCACAGGCTCATCGCCGCTAGAAAAACCCCGGCAGCTTCGAAATTCCGCTTTGGCATGATACCTCGCTTCATGGTGCACTTTTTCTTTTAGAGAAAAAGGCCGTCAAGCGCCCGACAAAGGCCTCCTGCTCCTCTGAAGTCATGAACATGGTGTAGCCTCCGATGCTGTTTTCCAACTGCAGATAGCTGACCAAGTATTCATAGACGGCCCCGGCCTCGGCCTGACGGGCGGAAAGGGCAGCGCGTTGGGCATCCACCAGTTGGGTGATTGCCAGTTGGCCTTTTTGGTAAGCGTCCTGTACCAGTTCAAAATTCTTCTGGGCGCTTGCAGCGGCTACCCCGGCAAAGTGTATGTTGGTGCGCCTAGACACCAAGTTCGTCATCCGCACTTGGACGGCTTGAGAGAGCTGCTGGCGCAAACTCTCCTCTTGGAGGCGAAGTTGCTGCTGCTGAATCGCAGTCTGGTCGATGGCGATCTTGCGCTGGTTGCCCTGAAAGAGGGGATAGGTGAAGTGGAGGGCCAAGTTCCAGGTGCTATTGACAGGATCGGAGGAGGTCGGCGGCATTCCCTTGCCGGCGCGCCAGAAGGTGTAGTCGGCCTGTCCGCGCAAAGCCACCGTAGGCAGGTAGTACAGCCGGCGGTTCATCTGCTGTTGGCGTTCGGCTGCCTTCATATTGGCTGCTAGCCGCTTGAGCGAAGGCATGTTTTGCAGGGCCTCTGCGACGAGAAAATCGGTCAAAATCTCCACATCGCCGGCTCGGTCGATCAGAGGACCGATGCGGGCCGGGTCAAAGCGGCCAAAGAGTTCGTCGGAAAGCCGGGCATCCTCCACCTCGAACTCCTCGCCGATATCCGTCCGGTTGAGCAAGCGGTTGAGTTGCACTTTAGCTAGGTAGAGGTTGTTGAAAGCCTCAATCGAGGCTTGGGTGGCCCGAGCCACTTCGCTCTCCCAGCGGAATACGTCGGCCACGCCGGCATAACCAACGGCATTGCGGGTGCGGGCGATCTTCAGGTTGCGGCGCGAGACATCGAGATTCTCATCTTGAATGCGCGCCCCAGTCTTGGCCAGCAGGATATTGAAATAGGCCGTCGCCAAGTTTAGTACCACGTCGAGCGCGACCAAGTCGGTGCGATGGCGGGCGGCCTCGGCTAGGTACTGCTGGATTTTGACGTTGGCGAAGACCTGCTCGGAAAACAGCACCTGCTGCACGGTACCTGTACCCGCGCCGGTGCGCTCGGGCTGTTGACCAAAGGCGCGCTCTGAGACATCTGGGTCCACTTGCAACAGGGTGGTTGAGGTTTCTACAGTGGGCAGGAGGGACGATTTGGCTCGGCGCATATCTTGGCCGGCCAAATCGACGTTGCGCTTTTCAATGCGCAGGTCGAGGTTGCTCTGCAAGCCTTCGGCAATAATCTCCTGCAAGCTCAAGCGTCGATCGCTAATGGGTTCGTCGGCCTTGAGGAAGCGGGCGGAAAACAGCGCTTCAAACGAGAGGTCGAAACCGATCCGGCGGATTGTTGCGGCATTCAGCACCCATTGCTCGTCGAGATTGTGCCGCACGGGCATTGCCCCCAGTTCCTCTCCCAGCGCGACTCCCTCGACGATCAGGGCCAGCTTGCGGAAAATCTGGTCTCGGCCGCTCTCGTCGCCGATACAGGCCATTATTCCCGCATCCACATAAGACCGGCTCATGGCAAAGGAAGGCAGCTTGCGCTCGGCGAGGGCCTCAGATAGCAGGGCGACCTCCTCGATAGAGCGCTCGAAGACCACCGCCAGATAGACCGCGTCAACCGCGCCGCTCAGTTCCGGGAGAGGCGCTTCCTTTCCCCAAAAAACCAACTCCACTTGGGCCCCGTAAGGCGCTGCGAGGCGTTCGAAGAAACCCTCGAAATCCAGCTTGCCTTTCAGGTTTTCACCGACGATGACGGCTAGGTGGGCAAAGGGATGGATGCGGTGGAACGCCGCCAAGTCCTTTTTGATTGGGTGGGAACTGAGAACATGGGTAAAATTCTGTACCCCCGAGACGCCAGGCTCGACGAGGGGCATCTGCTGTAATTCCACGTCCAGTATCCCCACGGCGATCGTTGGTTTGGGCAAGGCACCTTGAGCGGCTAGCATCGCGGCACTGGCCGGCCCGGCGGCAATGATCAGATCGACCCCCGGATCGTTGGCTAGGGACAGATAGTCTTCGTGCTCAGCGGAGAAACGCATGTGCTCGGGGAGGAAATGGACCGACTTATCGACCCCTAGCACCTTGTGGATTTCCTCCTGCAGGAGGGACAACTCACCGTCGTCATCGGTTGCCTCGGCCCCAAAATCGAGCAATAGACCGATGTAGAGGTCTCTCTTTTCAATTTGGCCATGTGTCGGCACTACTAGGCCCATGACCAAAACGGCGTATATAGCTATTCCCAGCATCGAGTGGTCCAATCCAATGGATTCGAGCAAAGTGTACTAACTGTCAAAGGACGCAAAATTCTACCGGCGGTACTGCAAATAGATTTCCACGTGTTCGATCCACAAGGGCACCCGCAACCGCTCATCCCGCTCTAACAATTGCACCTGGACTTGGTGGATACCGCGCCCCACCTGTGCTGCGGTCAAGTTCCAACAGAGCCAAGCGTTCTCCGACACATCGCTCGGATCGGCCGCATCTTCGGCCGCAGCATCGCGCACCACCGGCGCTGCCAACGCGACCCCGTCCAACATCACTTCGATCTGATCGGCAGGCGACCAATGGGCCATTTCGATCTGCAACTCGGCGGCAGCCAACTGACCCTCGGTCTCGACCTCGTCGCCGACGCGGACGTGGAAGACCGGCCCACTGTCCGTTAGCGTGGGATACAGCGTCACCGGAATCTCGCCGTACAGGCGGTCGTCGCGCTCGGCGTCCACTCGGTTCCCACTCTTGGGGCCAATGCTGCGGTGCAGGGCGGTGTATACTTTGTCTAAGCCGACTAGGGTTTCCGCCGATCCCATGGTAGTGATCAGCGGTCGATGCGTCTGGGCATGACCATGCCAGTTGAACACGTACACCCCGTCTGCTCCGCGCGCTAGCTGGTCCTGGGCCAACCCGCGAAACCAATCCACCCGCCACGCCCCGTGGGGCCGCAAGCGCCGCGCCTGTTGCCGCCCGTCTGAGTCAAAGCCAACGTAGAAGCGCACGCCGTGGGGCTGGCACAGCTCGACAAACTGCTCGACCTCGGCCCCTGGATCAGTCCCCGAATTGCCGCCGCTGATAACCACATCGCACAAGTCATCTCGCACCCAAGTCTCGACATCGTAGCCAATGCGGCGGCAGGCTTCAAAGGTCGTGGCCACCCGCACGGCCACGTGAAAGGGCCGCCCCCGCTCCTCGGCGATCTGGTCGGTCTGTGCTCGCACGGCCCGCATGAGATCGGTCAAAACATAGCGCAGGCGGTACGCATCGTCGGCTGGCAGGTGGAAAGCGTGCCGCTGCCAATCCAATTCGACGCCGTCCCAATCGGCCAAGCGGCAGGCTTCGACGACGCGCTGCAAGATGTACGCCCGCACTTCGGGAATGGCCATATTCCACGAAGTCGAAGCCCAACCCGGCGCTTGCTCCTCGCCCAAGAGCCACTCGGGGTGCTGCTGCCGTAGCGGCGTCAGATCGGACCGTTGCAAGCCGCCCAGATCGCCGGGGCGCAAATCCCAGAAGTGGTTGTCGTTCATGCGCAGCGACGGCAGCACCGCCATGCCCAGTTCGCGCCCGCGCTGCACCAGCGCTCCGTACAGATCGTCCCCCCGCTCGAAAAAGGCGCGGATATTCTCAGTGTGGCGCATAGTCTGCACTGAATCGTAGCGCCGCTCGGTCGATGCGCCGACCATATCCAGTTGCTGCGAGGGCCAAGGCACTTCGTGGACGCCCACGCACCAGCACAAAGCCCCCACCTGAGTATCAGCTAAGGGCGCGTACACTTTGTCGAGGAACTGCGCCAGCGATTGGGGGTACTCGCTGTACCTGTGGGGTGCACCATCCCAGTTGTACATAATGCCGTAGTTGGGCGCGGCCATTCGCTCTGCCATAGTTTCCTCCAGCACGTCAAGTTGGTCCGTCAGGCTGTGCTGCATAGTTTATCAGGGCGACCGACCGGAAACCTAACGAAGAGAGGGCTATCACACCATGAGCTACTACCTCTACGTGCCGATCTCGGCGGACAATCAATTGCTCGTCTTTGCCATGGATGCCGATTCGGGCCAACTCGAACGCAAACACCAGATCACCTTGAGTAAAAGCGGCTTCGCGGTTGCCGCCGACCCCAAGAGCCAGTACCTGTACGTCGGCTTGCGAGACGGCGACGACCACGCCATTGGTAGCTACTCCATTGATCCATCCACCGGAGCTTTGACGCCCATCGGCGAAGTGCCGGTCGCAGCCATGCCCTGCTATCTATCGACCGACCACACGGGTCGCTTCCTTTTGGCGGCTTATTACGTCGGCGGCATGGCTACAGTCCACGCCATCGGCGACGACGGCGCTTTGCAGGACCCGGCTGTCGATACCTACGAGACCGAGCGCTTCGCCCACTACATTGCCACTGATCCTTCCGACCGCTACGCCTTTGTGCCTCACGTCGAATCGGCCAATTCGATCTATCAATTCCTCTTTGACGCCGATACCGGCAAACTAAGCCCCAACCCGGCCGTTCCCATTCTGGCCTGCGGAACGGGCGAAGGGCCGCGCCACCTAGCGTTCCACCCCCACCTCGACGTGGTGTACGCCGACAACGAGCAAGGCTCCAGCGTCACTGTGTACCGCTTCGACACCAACCAAGGCACGCTGCAAGCGGTACAGACCGTATCGACCCTGCCCGAAGAAGATTTTCCCGGCCGCGAAACCAACAGCAACGCCCAGCTCCACATTCACCCCTCCGGCAAGTCGATCTACGCCTCCAACCGAGGCCATGACAGCATCGCGATGTTCGCCATTGATCCAGCCACCGGCCTAATCCGCTCCCTAGGACAACAGCCCGGCGAGGCCACCCCGCGCCCCTTTGCCATTGAACCCGAGGGCAAGTTCATGTACGGCGGCGGCGACGGCTCCACGCGGCTGGTCTCCTATCATATTGACGAGATCGGCCGTCTCGAACCCTTTGGCGCGCCCTACGAGTTAGGCGGCAGCACCTGCTGGGTATATCCGCTGAGAGTGGGTTAAAGGATTCGCCTAGGGAGAACGGATACCATCGTGCTGTTCTACGACAACCTCGAAGAATTCATCGCTCAACAAAGCGCCCAACTGCAAAGCCTGAAACAGGCCAATATCCCCGAAGTCGGCGTCGTCCTCGAGGTCTTGGGACCCAACCAGGACCAAGACCGCAAAAGCAATCCGGGCGGCCACTCAGTCACCCAATCGGTAGAGCGCTTGGCCATCGACTGCCACGGCATTGAAGGCGACCGCCATCGCGGCCTCACCCGGGCCTCTACTGGCCGCGAAGCTCCGCTCTACAAAAGGAGCCGCGCCATCATCGTCAACCGACGCCAGCTATTCGCCGTCTCGCCGCACGAGTGCGCCCTCCTCAGCCAGCGCCTAGGCGTCGAAGTCTCGCCGCAATTGCTCGGTGCCAATATCGTCATTGGCCGCGAAGACGGTGCCCCTTTCTGCCTTTCGAGTACCCCGGTCAACACCTATTTCGTCCTAGCTCCGGCTACCGCGACCCAACCACCGACGCCGCCCTTGGCCACCCTGATCCACTACGTCCAGCAAAAGGGTTGCAGCCTCACTGGCAAAGCTCTGGCCAAAGCCTATGGCGATCCCTCGCTGACTAAGCAGTTCGTCGCCCACGCCGAGCACCATCGTGGCATTCTCTGTAGCGTCGAATATCCGGTCAAAAGACCGATCTTTATAGAACGCGGTCAAAAGGTCTTTTTCCGCTTTCCTATGGGCAGTTGTTATTGACCCGAGCCAGTCTCGCTTCTCCAACCAGCGGTTGGAGTTTTACATCTTCATGGTATTCGAGATTCTCGCGGCTACAGGCGACTCAGTTCCTGTTGGATTTCTGCAATCAGGAGTGAGCAGTGCTTGATTGCAGCGGTCGATTGGGGTATCTTGAGCACCGATTTGCTGGCTGATCTCCTCAACCTCCACTCTGGGGGCCGCGATGAGTTCTTCCCGCTTTAAGTCTCCCGCTTCTGATTTCGATCTCGCCGAATTGGTCCGTCGTCTGCGCCGAGGCCTTCTCCTGTCCTTGGCGCTAGCCGTCGGCCTCATGTTGGTCTTCGTTGCTCTCAACCCCTTTCGACAGGTCGAGATCAAAGCTCCTCGGCCTCTCACCACTAAATTCATCAAACGCGAGCCCCGCTTGACCAAGCCCCTAGAACTGCGCAAAATCCCCAAGCCCAAGCGCCAACTAGCCCGCCGCCAAGTCCACTTGGCCGCCGCCCGCCTAGATCAAGTGCAGGCCACGACCAACTTCAATGTCCGCTCGTTGATTTCCAGCCACGTCGGCAACTCGGGCATTAGCTTGTTCAAGCCGATTACCGATAACAATACGAATAGCCTTGGACTCGAGCCCAAGCTCGTCTCCACCTCGGTGACTAGCACGCGGACGCCGGAGCACAAAATCGACATGGCCTTGGAGATGCTCGATGTCAACAGCATGGACACCGGCCGCTACCGGGCCATGGTAGTACAAGACGCCGGCGATCCCCAGGCGATCAAGGGCTTCATCAAAATAGCCCATGTGATTTCGGCCCGCGCCGTCACTGATCAAATACAAGGCTACAGCAATTTGAATCTGCGCTCAATCGATGCTTTGTGCGATGTCATCAATGAGTACACCGGACTTGAAGCTAAGTTTATCGGCACGATTACTTACGACGACAGACGCCTGCTCGAACTGCCTATTCTCATCCCCCAGGGATCCCTCAACGAGAGCGAAATGGAAAACTATGCCCGCTATATGCTGTCTGGGGGCTTCATTATGGGAGGTTACCATCGCGAAGCCTTGGTAAAGTACGGCGGCTTAGTAGATGGGTATGATTTTTGGAAAGAACGCCTGCCTTTGGATCATCCCGTTTTCAATGCTTTTTTCGCGCTGAAAGGCGGTACTGGAGGCTTGGTTGACTGGCGGGATATTGTCAACGGATATTTTATTCGCGACCGGATGGTCGGCATCGACAACGTAGGCTGGGGGAGCAACCCGCGCTACAATCAGATGGCGGTCAACGTGATCGTCTATGCCCTGACCCAAGAAGGCTCCATCACCCAACGCCTCATGCAGGGAGTCAACTGAGGTCGGCCACGAGACCGGCCCGTTTCCTATACTCACAGAAAAACATTTTCCCGAGAGGTACCTCATGGCTATGACCGAAGAAGAACGCTTCCGCTTTGATCTCACCGGCTTTTTGGTGCGCCCCGCCATCTTGAAACCCGATGAAGTCGCCGCCATTGTCGATCAGATCGACCGCATCAAACACGACCCCAAATCGCTGCCGCCCGAACACCGCGATGTGCCCGGCGGCCCGGCCAGCATACTGATTGACCATCCCCAAGTGGTCGATGTAATTCGGGAAGTAATTGGGCCTGATATCCGGCTGGAAGGCTGTAGCTGCGTCTGGCGCAAAAAGGGCGAGGAGCACGGCGGGCTACACGGAGGTGGCCCCGGTCAAGCCGATCCCATTTTTGGCTATCGGGTGAAAAACGGGCGCATCCACGCCGGTATGGTGCGGGTTATTTTTGAATTGACTGATATCGCGCTAGAAGATCAGAGCACCCATTTCTTAATCGGCAGCCACAAGTCGGAATTCCCCATCCACGAAGACCACCTGTCGCTGGAAGAGGGCAAGCGCAGTCCCTTCCTCACCACGTACGCCTGCCCGGCCGGCAGCGCGGTCTTTTTTACCGAGAACTTGTGCCACGCCGGGCCAGTGTGGCGCCGCGACACTCCGCGCGTCACCGTATTAAACGCCTATTCGCATTTGGCCACCCACTGGCACCGGCTGAAGATCCCCCCGGTGGTGCTGCACAGCCTGTCGCGCGAAAAGCAGGCTTATTTCCGCCAGCCTTGGATCGCCGATTTCCGCACCAGCCCGGCGACCCACAATACCACCGAGCGCTTCCTAGATAACGACGAAGCGCCCGTCGATACGGATCACAAGCCCTAGGGCGTCTAAACCAATCTAAGCTGGCAGATACAATCGCGGGTTGTGAATTTCTAACTAGAAACGCGCCGCTGAAAGAGGCCCGGGGTCGCGGTCGTCTAGGGCCAGTTCCACCATGCGCTCGGCGGCCAGCAGGCCAATGGAGTTGCCGTAGCCGCTAAAACCAAGGGCAAAGACCGCGTCGGGCAGGTCCGGGAGCGCGCCGACAGCTACCCGGCGGTCCGGGGTGAAGCCGTGGATGCCAGCCCCATAGCGCTCGACTTCAAAAGAGATGCCCGGGAACCAGTGGCGCAAATAGGCCTCGAGGTGCTGTATCAGGTTTGGGGTGACGGCGTCCTCGGCGGTGTACTCTTGCTCCTCAAAAAAAGCCCGGGCACCGCCAATCATCAAACGCCCATCTTCAAGCTGGCGGAAATAATCGTACTCAGTGATGCCGGCGACTTGAATCAGAGGTTCTACCGGGGTCGTGATGAGGATCTGGCCGCGCACTGGGCGCACGATGCGGCGCAAATGCGGGTGCATATCGCAGCCGTACCCATTGGTGGCGATGTACACCTTGCGGCAGCGGATATGGGCGCGGCGCCCGCGCACGATCAGTCCTTGGCCCTCTGGTTCGATGCGATAGACCTCATTGTGGTCGTAAAAGGTGGCCCCAGAGGCGGCGGCAATGGCCTCGGTGAGGCGCGCTGGCTGCACCATGAAATCGCCCTCCACCTGCAGAGATGCCGCGTACCCAGCGCCATAGGGATCGCTGTGGGCAAACTCGACTTCAACGCCGTCGGCGGCAAAGGCGCGAGCCCACTCTTCCAGCTCGCGGGCGTCGGCGTGGGTTTCGGCGAGGTGGATGGCACCCTCTTCCCAAGGCACTTCGTACTGCTTGGCCAAGGCGCGCATCCGGGCGACGTTGTCGCGCACCATGTCGAGAATTTGGCGGGCGGCTGGGCGGCCCACTTGGGCAATGAGGGTGGGGTACGTCTCGCGCTGCGAAGTCAGCACAAAGCCGGCGTTGCGGCCCGAGGCGCCGGAGGCCGCAAAGCGGGCGTCGACTAGGGCGACGTCGCGGCCCCGCTGGTGCAGCAGGGTGGCCGCGTACGAGCCGACAATGCCGGCGCCAATCACCACGTCGTCGTGTTCGGCCTGCAGCGGCTCGGATACTTCTTGCCATTTGGATACGGTCATAAGGCCCTCAAGGTTATTGGCTACTCTGGAATCGCCGTCTCCGTCCTAATCAGTTGCGCTGATCCGTCGGTGGATTGCCCTCACCCCTCTTGCTTCTCCATATCGCCACCACTTGCCACCATGCGCTCGGGAGCGCCATTTGCATCGGCTGCCAACGCCGCGCACGGCGTGCCGAACTCGGGGCGGGCAAAGGGCAGATGGGTCCGACCCCGCGCCAGAATGTGTTTGTAATTCGCCGCCGGTCCCTCATAGGGTGCCCCGTGGTTCCACGGCACCCAAGAGCGGGCGTTGCAGTAATGGCTGACAAAAGCCCGACGCCAGCGGTCGGGCGACTGGTTGGGATGGGAGCGATGCAGGAGGTGCGGATGGAAGAACACGACATCGCCGGCCTCCACCACTACCGGCACTGGGTCTCCGTAGCGCCGCGCCACTCTTGACAGCGTATTGACCTCGTCGTCGAGATGGCTAATTCCCGCTACAGTCTCAATCTCGTCAAAGGCTCCCTCGGCGTGGACTAGGTGCCCTCGGCCTTCATCGGGATAAATGGGCTCGTGGTTCGATCTAGGTGCAACCCACAGGCAACCGTTCTCCTCGTCGGCTCGCTCCAAGGCCAACCAAGCGCCGATAAGAGTGTCCGGGTACGTTGTAATATAGTAGGAATCTTGATGCCAACCCTGTCCGCCCATGCCCGGCGCATTGAAAAATTGCATGGTCTGCAAAGCCAGCACATCCGGCCCGATGAGCGCCTCCAAAACGTCCAAGACGCGCGGGTGCAACAAGAAGCGTTCGCAAGTGGCGTCCCAGCGGTGCAGTTGATGGACCCGCGTGAAACGCTGCACCAACTCCTCGTCCGTCGCCTCAGGGGGCGGAGGCTCTTGGCCGGGAACGTCGATTTGGCCCTTGAGCATGGCCATGACGTGCGCTTTGAGGTCTTCCACTTCTTTCAGATCGACCAAGCGCTCGACGACTAGGAATCCCTGCCGCTGGTACTGGGCGTATTCCGTCGTGGAGACTTTGTAGCGATCGGGCCGCTGGTCGGCCACTGGTTTGTAGCTCATTGCGTCCTCCGCGTTGGCGATCCTTTCACAGCTTCTCCCGCACGGTCCTCACCCCAGCCACCATGTTCTCCAGCTTCTGCCGCGCTGCCCAGCGCGCCGTTTGGCTCAGTCCGCAATCAGGCGCGAAGGAGAGCTTGTCGGCGGGGGCATATTCCAAGCACGCTTCCACCCGCGCTGCAATGTCCTCTACGGTTTCAATATAGTAGCTCTTTACATCGACGATTCCCACGGCCACATCCATCTTCGCGGCGATCTGGCCGATGATCTCCAACTCGGCGAACTCGCGGCTGGCCATCTCGACGTGCATCTCATCGACCTGCATGTCCAAGAAGGCCGGGAACATGGGCGCGTAGCGGCGCAGCCCCACGGCTCGGCCCTTGAAGTTGCCAAAGCACAGGTGGGTCGAGAGCCGGCACTTGCCCGCGACGGATTCGACTGTGCGGTTGAAGATATCGACGAAGCGCGCTGGATTCTCGCGGTGGGCATAGCAACTCATCGACGGCTCATCAACGGTCAGCTCTGTGCAACCCGCCGCACAAAGCGCCTCCAACTCGCTCCGCACAATCGGCAGCAGCGCCTCGGTCACGGCCCAGCGGTCCGGGTACTGGTCGTTGGGCACCAGTCGGCCGCTCAACGTGTAGGGACCCGGCACACTGGCCTTGAGTGTCGGCCCTGCGGGTGCTAACCGCTTGAGCCGCGCAAACTCCTCCACCGCGCCCAAGCCGTGCGGCGCTTGCAGCGGTCCAGTGATTGCGTGGCGGCCGCGCTGGTCGTGGGCGGGAGGGCCGAAGTGTCTGGGTGGTGCAGACTCTAGGTCAATGCCTTCGAGATAGCCGTAAAAGGAGAGGTTAAAATCAAAGCGGGTCTGCTCGCCGTCGGTGACCACGTCCAACCCAGCACGCACTTGGTCGCCGAGCGCGGCAACGACTGCGTCGTCCTGCATTTCGGCAATATCGTCCGGCCCGAAGGCGTCGAGATGCTCAGCCGCGTGTTCGAGCCAGCTCGGGAAGGGGTAGGAGCCGATAACGGTGGTGCGCAAGGGTTGTTCTTTCACGGCTGGCCTCCAGCGTTTCCCAGGGGATGGCGGAATAAGTGGTTGTTTGCTTGTCTTTACAGGGCTCGAAGATTAGTGTTTTGATTCTATGACTTACTTTCTGCTCGATTCAGTCATTTCTTCCAGAACCTGCATAGCTTGGTAGTCATCGGAGGTAACTACAGTATCGTAGAGGCCAATGTCCTCGCCCTTGTGCTTGTCGATACCGGTGTAACTTAGACTAGCGTCTTCATAGCGTTTAAACTTGTAAACGGCGTCGTTCATGAGCGGCCCATTGAAAACCCCTAAACTGACCAGTCCCTCGAAGTCTTCTACAGTTAGACCTGTAACCTTCTTGAATAGGCCTGGTTCCAGTTGTGTAATTACATCTTTTAGTGAGCGCTCGCGATAATCAGTCAAATACATGAATACGGGGATGCGCGTCGCAAACTTTATGAGCTTCTCCTGAACTTGTTTACGAAGGCTCTTAACCTCTTTTTCTTCATCAGTAAGTTCCCTCTTCGCCTTCTTCGTGATGTCCTTGTCGTTGGCCTCTTTCCTCGTTTTTTTAACCGCCTCGGACCTATTGATGATTGTTTCGATATCCTGATTTAGACTACGGAAGCCCTCGATATTCATGAGAGCGTTCATCGCGTCTGGGTTATTCATTAGACGTTGCAAAGTGCTGTTGTCTACATTTACAAGCAGGGTGCTTTCCCAGCGTTTTGCAAGTAATGTAGCTGTAGTTCCGCTCATAGCCATGTCCAAAATACCAGCCGCATCGATTGGTTTCATTGAACTACCGTCATAGGCGAGCACTGGTAGGAATTTGATAAACTCCTCAACCTTCTTCTCAGGGTTGGACTCATCAACACTCAGACGGCAGCTATAATCCGCTATCTGCCTAAGAGCCCGATTGGGTGCAAAGTCGAAGACGTAGCACTCTTTCTTGATTACAACTTCTTCGTTGGGTGAATCGCCGTCAGGATTTTTAATGGTCCAAGGCGTTTGTACGCGGAACGCAGCTTGAAAGTAGGTTTCAGGGCTTGAGGCGTTGCGCAGCATAAAGATGCCGGTCCACGGCTTTACAGAAACGCCGGTCGTTAACTTACCACATGAAAGCGTAATAGTCTTTGAATGCAGTGGGTCACTCATCTTCTCACGAACGGGAGGTAATGCTGCCGGACCAATGCCCGCACTGGCTCCCGCTGCTACAATGACTTGGTAGTTTTGGTAAAAGCTGTTCTGGCGTTGCGCGAGCAAGTTTTGCATCGCATGGCATGACGCTACGTTCGGCAAAAACCAGAAAGTGTGGTTGAGTACATTCAGCAGGCGTACATCCGAGTAGGGAAGTGGCGGCTTTTTCGCCCCCATTTTAAGGTTATCAACGGCGGTCTCCAGAAACGCTCCGCGGATTAAGTCGAGCCATTTTTGAACCTCATCTTGATATACGAACTCCGCAAATACACCGGTTCCTCTCGCTGAAAAAAATACGTTCAAGTCGAACTCATCAAACTCACCTCCCATCGCGATCTCACAGATTGAGTCGGGAAGCTGATAGGTCATCAGGACCATGCGAGGAAGGGCGCGGTATGGGTTGTCATCTCCTTCCCATTGCTCCTTGGCCTGTTGTTCATCGGAGTAGGTCCAGTTGAAAATTTGCTCTTCAATAAACTCCCCGGATGCGATCGCCCTGAAAGGTGTGCCCGAAAGATACAAATAGGCGTCCGCGGTGATCGGAATGGTGTCTTCATCGAATTCAGCGATGCCTTTACCTTCGCCGAACTCTATTTCCTCCTTGCCTTCGGACTCAAAGAGTTCCCTTGCACGCTCCCTCCACGCGCCGAAATGGTATTCATCCAGAACAACGCAATCCCAATGAGTGGCATGGACCCATTCGTTTTTGGTTTTAATGCCGCCCGTGCTATTGTTTTTTCCAAGATAATCCTGAAAGGAGCCAAAGCAGACGATAGGCCTATTCTTCTTTGCTTCACCGAAGGTCAGGCTTCCGGGCGAGATAAACTGCCAGCCTTCAAAATCAACATGAGACTTTAAATCCTCCTCCCATGCATGCTGCACAGCAGGCTTAAAGGTGAGAACCAGTATCTTCTTCCAGCCCATCTTTTGAGCTAGTTTGTAGGTGGCGAAGGTCTTGCCAAAGCGCATTTTCGCGTTCCAAAGAAAGTGAGGAGGTTTGCCGTCTCCCTCTGCTTGATATGAACGAAAATAAGCCGCGGCCTTTTCAACAGCCTCTGCCTGTTCAGGGCGCATGTGAAAGGTTTGGCTGCGGTTCTGGATGTTTAGTTTCCCTGTTTGCACCGCAAGGATCGCCGCTTTGACATCATTTACCGAGCATTCAAACCATTCGCCTTTTGGGTTCCTGAAGCCTTGGGACTTGAGCTGATTGTGGACATCGTGATCGGTAAAGATGGAACCGTCATTACGCATTGCGGGTTCTTCTAGCACGATTTCATAGGATAGGTCAATCGGTTTCAGTTGTTCAGCGACGCGCGTATTGGCACCGCGTTCTGTGTAACCGACCTTCAGGCGGTTTCCATGACTCTCAACTCTCTCTATACGATAAGCATAAATCACCGGTTTGGAGTCGGGGCGCTGTGGGAAGAGGTCTTGCGACATGACTTTATTCCATTGTTAGTATCTGAGATTCGATGAACTTAGCTTCTTCACGTGTCAGTTTGTAGCGTTTATAAAGTTTATCATCTGTCCATTTAGTATCCATATCAATTAACGGAACAAAATCAAAGCGTTCTTTCGTTATATCCTGGGAAAAAGAAAGCTGTGAAACCAGAAACCGAACAAATTTAGTTTTCAGATAACAAAGCAAGTTCTCAGCTTCACGCTTCGTTTTGAACTCTCCTGTTACAATGTAAGTCTCTGTGCAAATATGCTTCGGCGGGAGTATCTCTGTTACAGAGAGAACCCTTCTTTTCCCTTCTCTGTTGGGTTGTCCAGCATGATCATGGGATGTCTTTGATGTTATAACTTTCCACTTATTAATTAGGTTTTTACCAGTTTCGATTTGATCTCTGTTATATGGACCTGTTCCCCCTTTCCATTTTAGGGTTATGTTTCCCTGGCTTGTGGGTCTTGTATTTGTTGGCAAGCCAAATGGTTTCCTACTGGATACAGATTCAGACATACGAGGCTCTTGTAACTTAAGAAGCCGTCTGAAAACCCCATTTTTTCATTTGATCCTTTTGAGTAACAAGTG
>VXZF01000243.1 GCA_009845645.1 Gemmatimonadota bacterium
CAAAAAGGCCGAGGCCGAGGGATTTGCGACGTACATGGTCACGCCCGACAAGGATTACGGCCAGCTCGTTTCTGAGCGGAGCTTTATGTACAAGCCGGGGCGCGGCGGCGACGAGGCCGAGGTTTTGGGAGTGCCGGAAATCCTCGCCCAATGGCAGGTCGAGCGGATCGACCAAGTGATCGACGTGCTGGGGCTGATGGGCGATTCTTCGGACAATGTGCCCGGCGTACCTGGGATCGGCCCCAAGACGGCGCAAAAGCTCATCGCCGAGTACGGCAGCGTCGAAGAGTTGCTGGCGCACACCGACCAGCTCAAGGGGAAGCAAAAACAGAACGTAGAGGAACATCGGGAACAGGCTCTGCTTTCTAAGGAGCTAGTCACCATCGAGTGCGACGTGCCGCTGGACGTGGGACTAGCGGATTTGGCCAAGGTTGAATGGGACCGGCAGAAGCTGGAGACCCTATTCACTGAGCTCGAATTCAATACGCTGGGCCGGCGGCTCCTCGGCGACGAGTTTAGCGCTGAAAAGGAGCAGGCCCACGGCCCGCTCAAAGGGGTGGCGGATGTGGAGCACGACTATCAACTCGTTGATACGCCAGACAAGCGACAGGCGTTGATCGCGGCGCTATTGGAGCAACCCATGTTTTGCTTTGACGTTGAGACCAACGGCCTCGACGTTCGGCAATGCGACTTGATTGGCTTGGCCTTTTCGTGGGCACCGGGTACGGGGCACTACGTGCCGCTGTCTAGGGAACGGGACGAGGTGTTGGCCGTTTTGGAGGAATTCCGCCCGGTGTTTGAAAGCGGGCGCGAAAAAATCGGCCACAACCTCAAGTACGATCTCAGCGTCCTCCGCTGGCACGGTATGCGGGTGGAGGGACCGTTCTTCGACACGATGCTGGCGGCGACCTTGGCCGAGCCAGAGCTGAGACGCAGCATGGACGAGTTGGCCAAGAGTCTGCTCTCCTACTCGCCCAAGCCCATATCCGAGTTGATCGGCGAGCGCGGCGGTGAGCAGCTAACGCTCTTGCAGGTGCCGGTGGAGCAAGTGGCCGAGTACGCCTGTGAGGACGCGGACATCACCTTCCAACTCGCTGCGGCGCTGCGACCGAAAATTGAGGACATGGATCAGCAGCGCGTTTTTTACGAGATCGAGGCCCCGCTTCTGCCGGTGCTGGTGGATATGGAATACGAGGGCATCCGCATGGAAAGCTCGGCCTTGGACGCGCTCTCGCGGCAGTTTGAGGAGGCCATTGAACAGGCTGCGGAGCGCGTCTTTGAGCTGGCCGGGGAGCGCTTCAACCTCAATTCGGGCAACCAGCTAGGCACCATTCTCTTTGACAAGATGGAGTTGGATCCCAATGCGCGGCGGACGCAAAAGACCGGCCAGTACCAAACCAGCGAACAGATCTTGCGCCGGCTGGCCAATCGCCACGAAATCGCGCGGCAGGTGCTCGACTACCGATTGCACACCAAGCTCAAGTCAACGTATGTCGATCAGCTTCCCAGCGCGGTTTTTAAGACCACTGGGCGCGTCCACACCAACTACGAGCAGCTAATGACCGCTACCGGGCGCATGAAGTCCGACCGCCCGAACCTCCAGAACATCCCCATCCGCAGCGAGCAGGGGCGGGAAATCCGCCGCGCCTTTGTGCCGCGCAGCAGCGACTACCTGCTCTTCTCGGCCGACTACTCGCAGATCGAGTTGCGGATCGCCGCTGCGCTCAGCCGCGACGAGGGGATGCTGGACACCTTCAACAGCGGCGGCGACATCCACATGGCTACGGCTGCAAAGATCTACCAAGTCGCAGAAGATCAAGCGACCCCCGAGATGCGCCGCCAAGCCAAGACGGTCAACTTCGGCATCATCTACGGGATCTCGCCCTTTGGTCTGGCCGAGCGGCTCGACATTCCACGCTGGCAGGCCTCCGAACTAATCGAGCAGTACTTCGCTCAGTATCCAGGGGTGCGGCGCTATCTCGACGAGACCGTGGAGTTCGCCCGCGACAAGGGCTACGTCGAGACGGTGACCAGGCGGCGGCGCTATCTGCGCGACATCAACTCGCGCAATGCCACCACCCGCAAAGGAGCCGAGCGCAACGCGATCAATACTCGCATTCAGGGCACGGCCGCGGATATGATCAAGCTGGCGATGAACCGCATCCACCGGCTGCTGCGCGAGGAAGGGTTCCGCTCGGCGATGTTGTTGCAGGTTCACGACGAGTTGGTTTTTGACCTGCACAGGGACGAGGTGGAGACCCTGCCGCCGCTAGTCGCGCGCGAGATGCGCGAGGCTCTGCCGATGGAGGTGCCGATAGAAATTGAGATGGGCACCGGCGAGAATTGGCTGGAGGCGCACTGAGGACCTGCGAACTACGAGCAAGGTCCATTCCCGTCGCACTGGCATGATGAACGAACCTTTGTGGCTGCCCGGCGACCGGGATCGGCGAGATAGCGACACACACAACAGAGAAAGGCACTAGCAATAATGGGCGAGCGCATTCGCGGCTTTGGCAGCGACAATCACGCCGGGGTCC
>VXZF01000046.1 GCA_009845645.1 Gemmatimonadota bacterium
GGCTTGATCACATGGTCGATTTCGAGACGTGCAGCTTCATGGACATGAGCACCATCGAGGACGACACCTTCGACCGGGGTTATGCCATAGAGTCAACGTGCCATGCACCGGACAAGCAACGCGCCTTCGAAGAGGTATTCCGCGTGCTGAAACCCGGGGCCCTGTTCTGGGGGCAGGAAATGTGTCTGACGGGCAAGTTCGATCCGAAGGACGACCGGCATCGGGCCATCAAGGAGGATCTCATGCGCGGCATTGCGCTGAAGGACATCGCCACCTTCGGGGAAGTGAATCACGCGCTCGAAGCCGCGGGATTCCAAGTCATGGAAGGGATGGACCGGGCGATCCTGGAAGGACCCTCCACTCCTTGGTATCAACCCATGGAGAGTCGCCATGGGACGGTCGGAAACGCCTTGCGCAGGCTTCCGTGGGGCCGTAAAGCGGCCATCACAGGATCGAAGCTGGCTGAAGTACTGCGGCTCTTTCCGAAGGGCTCCGCGGAAGTCATCCGACTCTTGGATCGGACCGCGGAGGCTTATATCGCGGGCGGCAAGTCGGGTATCTTTACACCGCTGTACTGTTTCTTGGCTCGCAAGCCTCTTTAGGCCCGCCTGGCGCACCTTCGCGCGGGACCCTCAAGCCAGGGGCCTCTCCGGAACCGCCAGCCGAAGAGGATGCGCCCGTAGTAGTCCTCGCCTTCCGGAACCGCCAACCGTACATGATGCGCCCGTAGTGGTTGAACACGCTTTGCTGCGGGATCGTCGATGTTGCTTTGGCCCCTTGTCCTGCGCCTAGTCGGCGATCGAGTCCCCACTTCCCGTCGCAATCGTCAGATCGGGATAGAACTGCCGGCAATAGCGGCGGTACGTCCCTATGGGGCCGTCCGCCCGGCACAATCTGGGGGGAGTTTGGTACCGCTTCCGTTCCCAGATCACTACATCCTGCAGGACATCCCGTTTTTGCTGTGAAAGCAGAATGTAATTCATCAGCCTTTGGCGCAACTTCATCGGCAGGAAACCCAGACCCGTGATGAATCGCCGGGGCTTGCGGATTTCCCGCAGTTGGCTGACCAGTACAAGATCGATGAGGGTGCCGTCAATAGGTGTAAGGAGTACCCACAATCTCGCATTCATATCAATGGTTTTCTCGTGGATTTCGACTAAGGAATAGCCGAGTCCATAGATATGAGTAACGGCCGAAATGTCGTACACGAGGTCTTTTATACCCAGGATCCTGCGAACGCGTTTGAAGTCGAAGCAACTCTTCAGATAGGCACCATCTACCGTTACCGAACCGACCGGAGTCACATTGTCGTAGCCGTGTACGTAGCGCAGGTGCCCAAAGTCCACGGAGTTCTCAGCCGTTTCTTGGGGATGGCCGCGGAACCGCAGGGTCCGGAATCCCGGCTCTCCCCACTCGGCAGCGCTAGGTGGACCATCGGGAAGATCCCACTGCACCGGCCGACCGTTGCTTCCATACCAAGCGAAAACCAAGCCGAGGATCTCCCGCGTCTCATATACTTTCAGTTTCGCGGCTTTGGGGGCCGGGGCGTTCGGCGTGGCCACGCATTGACCGGTCGTATCGAACTCAAATCCGTGAAAGGGACAAACAAGGCACCCATCGCGTACGATACCGCCGACCGTCGGTCCCAGATGCGAGCCAAGGTGTGGACACATCGCGTCGGCCACGCAGATGCGGCCTTCCCCGTCGCACCAGGCGACTATTTCTTCTCCCATCCAAGTCTTCTCGATCAGTTTTTCTCCCAGTAGGGCCTTGCGTGTCGTTACGAAAAACCACCCTTCTGGGAATGGTGGAAGTGTATCCATAATGATCCTAGCCGGCCGTTGTTTATTCGTTACTATAACTATAAGTATAATATCTACACTATGTACTAATGGGACAATTCGGCTTTCAGTTTGCAACATAGCGCAGGCTGGAACCACCATTTCTTGACGATCTTCTTTTCATCGATTCTGCTGATCGGATTGTAGGTCACCAAACAGGGTTTGTCGGACCTTTTTGCCCATGGCTGCTGGTTGTGCATGATGTACGTGATTTCATAGTTGTCCGGCCTAGCGCCGTATTGCTCAATGTGATTGCTTCGCGTTTCCAAGGGCTTCACTTCGCTATCCAGCAGAACCGAGGAATCCGAATGCACGACGGTATGATTGTGAAGTTCGCTTTCGTAACGTATCGACGAGAGAATGTAGCGTTCCAAGAACGTGGGTTTGTCGAAGGTCAGAGTCGAAATCGTGGGCGTAAACACGGCCGTGGTATTTCACACTGTAGCTGAACCGGGTATCGATCAATTCGATGCCAAACTTGCGCATCAACAACAGGATGTGCTGATATACCGAGGGAATGCAGGCGGTCACGGAGATGTCGAAGGGGATTGAGCCGCCGCTATCCTGCGGCATATCGGCGGTAATTGCGTTTCCACCAATCTGTTCGTTAGCCTCGAACAGTCGGAAATCAAAACGGTCCGGGTGATGATCCAGTGCCCATGCGGCACCCAGCCCTGAAACGCCCCCACCAACAA
>VXZF01000349.1:0-1052 GCA_009845645.1 Gemmatimonadota bacterium
CCACTCTTCGATTAAAACCCCTCTTTCTGACAATTCCCGTTTGATCTTGTCTGCATCGGCCGTAGGTAAGTCTATTTTGTTAATCGCTACTACTAAGGGAACCTGCGCGGCCTTGGCGTGGTCGATCGCTTCAATGGTTTGCGGCATGACGCTGTCGTCGGCAGCCACGACCAAGATCACAATATCCGTTACTCTTGAACCACGCGCCCGCATCGCCGTGAAGGCCGCATGCCCTGGGGTGTCGAGGAACGTCACGCCGCGACCATCTTCCATGTTGATCACATACGCCCCGATATGCTGGGTAATGCCGCCAGATTCTCCCTCGACCACCTTGCTTTCGCGCAAGTAGTCGAGCAACGAGGTTTTACCGTGATCGACGTGGCCCATGACGGTGACAACCGGCGGACGCGGCTCGGGTTCGCCGATTTCTTCCTCCTCGACGATCTCATCCAACTCGACTTCTTCGGCTTCCAACGGAACCACTTCAAAGCCAAACTCATCGGCCAGCGTCTGCATGGTGTCCATATCGAGGCGTTGATTGATCGTCGCCATGGTACCCAACTGCAAACACAGGGCGATTACTTCGCTGACCTTGACGACGAGTTGTTCGGCAAATTCGCCGAGCGTGATAAACTCACTGACCTTGATCTGGCGAATCTCACCGCCTTCCTCGGCACCGTCTTCGCGCGGGCCCCGCTCGTAGCGCCGGCGCACCCGCCCCTCGTTGAGCTGACTCAAGGTCCGCCGCACGCTTTCTTGGACTTCCTTAGCATCGGGTGCCCCTTTGCGCCGCTTCCCCCGGCGGCGCTTGGTCGGCGACCCGGGCAAATTGGCCTGGGCGGTTACTTCTCGCTTCTCGCCTAAGCCCTCGCGGATGCTTTCTAAGCTATCCTGCCCTTTGCCACGCCGGCGACCGCGACGACGCCCTCCCTCGGCCTTGTCGGGCAGGGGCACGGCGCGCTCCTCGGCCTGCCCTTCGACGCCCTGCTTGCGAGTCGCCGCCCCTCTTTCGCGACGACGCTCGGGTCTCAAGCTATCTGCCTGTTTGCGGC
>VXZF01000349.1:1062-14685 GCA_009845645.1 Gemmatimonadota bacterium
ATCGGCTTGTTTGCGACTGTCCTCCTTGGCCTTCTGCCGCTTTACTTCCTCTATCGAGCTTTTCTTCTCTTCAGCCAACTTGCGGTCGATGGCCTCCAGCATCTCGGGCGTAAGTACGCTCATATGGCTTTTAACTTCCATATCCATGCCCTTGAGCATGGATATGAGCGCATCACTGGACAGCTTCTGTTCTTTGGCTACTTGATAAACCCGGCGCTTTTCCAAAACTATTCCCTCAGCTACTCAGCCCTTTGGTCTGTCTCGTCTTCTCCACTCACAGCGGGCGCGGCAAGCACTTCTTCACTCTTTTGCCCAGCCGCTTCTTCCTCAGCGGTGATCAATGCTTCAATATCGACCTCACCATGTTCGGCAAGGTATGCGGCGGCAGCGACCTTTACTCCTTGGGCGGTTTCGGCCAGCTCTAGGCCCGGTACGGTCTGTAATAGCTCTGTATCGGCCTCGGAGATCGCGGTGATGGAGTCGAAACCGGATGTGGTCAAACTCAGGGCAATCAACTCGCTAATACCATCTATCTGGCGGAATACTTGCTGGTACTTCTCCTGCTTGGCGCGGCGCTCTTGGTATTGCCCGTCGGTGATGATATCGAGCCCCCAACCCGTCAGTTGGCTGGCGAGTTTGGTATTTTGGCCGCCCTTGCCAATGGCCAGCGATAGCTGATCCTCTTCGACGATCACCACCGCGTGCCGACGGCGCGAATCCGTAATGCAGCGCACTACGGTGGCTGGACTTAGGGCACGGCTTATGAATATATCCGGCTCGTCGATCCAAGGAACGATATCTATGCGCTCGCCACTCAATTCTCGGACGATGGCTTGCACTCGCGATCCTTTTACCCCCACGCAGGCCCCCACCGGATCGACGCGGTCGTCGCTGCTGCTAACCGCAATCTTGGCTCGCTCCCCCGGCTCGCGGGCCACGCCGTGAATCTCGACGATGCCCTCGGCTATCTCCGGCACTTCTGTGGCAAAGAGCTTCCTGAGGAATTCGGGCCGCGTGCGAGAAAGCAAGACCTGAGGCCCTCGGCTCGACTTGAGTACCTCGTATATATAGCCTCGCACCGCATCGCCTTGGCGGTAGCGCTCGCGGCGGATTTGCTCTTTGTATGGCACGGCGGCCTCGGCCCGACCAAGGTTGAGAATGATATCGCCGTGGCTGATTTGTTGCACAGTACCGGATTCGACGAGACCGACCCGACCGATAAATTCGTCGTATATTCGCTCGCGCTCGGCTTCGCGGACCCGCTGAATGAGAATCTGCTTTGCGGTCTGTATGGCGTTGCGACCAAAGTCGGCGAAATTGAGCTGCTGTACCAGCACGGAACCCAGTTGAGCATGAGGGTCGATGTTGCGGGCATCGGCGAGGAGAATCTCCATGGATGGCTCGACCACTTCTTCGACGACGGTCTTGCG
This sequence comes from Gemmatimonadota bacterium, assembly GCA_009845645.1. Lineage (GTDB taxonomy): Bacteria > Latescibacterota > UBA2968 > UBA8231 > UBA8231. The sequence goes on from VXZF01000349.1 coordinate 2,493, forward strand.
GGCATACACGGCCATCTTACCCTGGACCGCGTCGATGTCAACTTCGTAATTTTCGGTATTGCCGTAGTGCCTTTTGGCGGCTGAAATTAGGGCGTCGGCAAGGGTTTGTACCACCAATTCCCGATCGACGTTTTTTTCGCGGGCAATCTGCCCCAAGGCTTCGACAATGTTTGCGTTGTTCATGTTTTTTGCTCGACCTTCGCTGCTTACAATTCTGGTTCGATGTTGGCTTTAGCAATATTGGCGCGTGCCACGATCTCGGCTGGGCTGTCGAGCTGAATCTGGTCAGCTTCCCAAGCGACCAGCCGACCTTTGACCGCTCGACCGGACGTGAGTACGACTTTTAGCAGCCGGCCCTGGGCGCGGGTAAAATCCCCATCGGTCTCTAGAGGCCGGTCCAATCCGGGCGAAGTAATTTCGAGCCGATAGCGTCCGGCAATAGGATCTTCTATGTCGAAAAGATCGGCCACTTCGCGACTGATTGACTCGCAGGTGGCCAGCGTTACGCCGCAATTTTTGTGAACCAATAATCTGACTAGCTGATTACCGTGGGCTCCGCTGAGTTCGATATCGACGAGTTCGGCCTCGTGCTCGCGGACAATGGGTTCGACAAGAGCTACTAGATCAGCCTTTAATGCGAATTTATCTACGGCGGAAATACGCGCTTTTCCCCCTTAAGCAAAAAAGTGGGCTATGACGCCCACTAGGGATTATAAAATATGGAATTATATTAGTTTAGGCAAGACGACTTAACAGCCCTAGCCAAATGTCGACGCTAGAGGAGACGCAATATCTCGCGCAGTTCTTTTTTGGTCTCTTCGATCATTCTGAATGCGGCTTCCCGGCCCTGTACAGGCTCGGCGTTGGTCTGCGCCGCTGCTGGCGCGGGACTGTCCTGTTGTTGGGCAAGCAAAATAGACACTTGCTCGCCAACCTGACGCAGGAGTTCGGGTTCGTCTTTGAGCTTTTTCTTTACGCCTTGCGTCGTATAACGCTCCTCGTAGAGGAGGCGTTTGAGCAACAGGATGATCCCTATATCGCGTTCTCTGTAGGCCCTGTTTTTGCCACCGCGCGCGCGACGCGGTCGCAAACACACAAACTCCTTCTCCCACGCCCTGAGCGTATAGGGTTGTAGTTGTGTGAGTTCTGCGACTTCACTGATGCTGTAATACAGCTTGTTTTGCAATGGATTTTTCACGATCGCACTTCCCTGTATCCTTTGCGATGACGCCAGGCGATGCGCAAGGGCGTTCCCTCGAAATCAAACTCCGACCTCAGTCGATTTTCGATGTGGCGTCGATAATTTCCCGGCACGGAGCGGGGCAAATTGGTAAAGATCGTAAATGCCGGCGGGTTAATCGCGTGTTGGGTCGCGTAGAGCAGACGGATATCTCGACCTTCTTGAGTCGCTAGGTACTCGCCAGAGAACTGCTGAATGATCTTGTTCAAGCGCGCGGTGGGAATCCGCGTCCGACGCTTATTGCCCACCGCGGCTACCACTTCGAGACACTTGTGAACCCGCCGTCCGGTCAAGCCCGATATGCACAGCACTGGATAGTTGCGCAAAAAGGGATAGCGGTCGCGCAACTCGTGGCGATACTCATCCGCAGTGCTCTCGGCGACTAAATCCCATTTATTTATCGCCACCACCAAGCCGCAGCCTGACTTTATCACTTGCTCCATGATGCGGGCATCTTGCATGACCCACCCTTCGGCACCGTCTATGAGCACAACCGCCACATCGGCTTGGTCGATGCTATTGGCCGCCCGGCGCGTGCTGTAGAATTCCACCGGATCATCGACCTTAGATCGCCGCCGCAAACCGGCCGTATCCACGAACTGCAGGTGGCTATCCTGCCAAGTCAAGCGCAATTGAGTCGGGTCTCGGGTCGTGCCAGGCCGGTCATGGACAATGGAAACCTGATAACCGGCGAGGTGATTGATCAGCGTGGATTTGCCCACGTTGGGCCGACCGACCAAAGCGACCCGAATCGCCGCCTCGTCCCATTCCGGCCCATACGCCTCGACCTCATCGAAGAGCGCTATGAGTGCATCGAGCAAATCCCCAGAACGCCGCCCGGTCACGGCTGAAACTGGTAGGGGCTCCCCCAAGCCGAGCCGGTAGAATTCGTCGAGCGGCGCGACTGGTCCTGCCTCATCGACCTTGTTGACGGCCAGCAAGCACTTTCCGCCCCCGCTGCGCAGCATGGCCCCCATTTCTTGGTCGAGGTCAGTCAAACCTGTAGTCCCGTCGCAGAGAAAAATAGCTATATCCGCTTCTGCCAATGCATTTGCCGCTTGCGCGCGCACGGCCGCGGATAGCTCGTCTTTGGCATTGGGCATATAGCCACCCGTATCGACCAACGTGAAAGACCGCCCTCCCCACTCGGCTGCGGCGAATATCTGATCGCGCGTGACCCCGGGCTGGCCATCGGTTATGGCCCACCGAGTTCCTAAAATGCGGTTGAAGAGAGTCGATTTGCCCACGTTGGGCCGACCGACAATCGCCACGATGGGTCGGCGATGGCTCTCGACGATTTGAGTGCTCATTTTGCGCGCCCTATGTAGTAACCAAGCTCGGTTAGCTGCCGCCCCTCCCCTTGTATTTTCACGCCTTGATCGGTCCAAACGCGCTCGAGCGATTCGACCAAGTCGTATCCCCCTACCGCGAGGGGGATACCAGCCTCTTCAGCCAGTTGTGGCACGGTCATGTCGTCCAGCGTCAAACCCTCGCCATTGATGCAATTGGGCGGCAGCAGGACTAAATCCCGCTGGATTCCATCGCGCACTCTCGCAGCCATATCGCGGCCGGTCAGCAGGCCCGATACGGTGATGCCACGACCAAAAAAGTCGTTATCTACCGGCAGGAGATCGATCTGGACGTTCTCAATGGCATTCAGCCTAGCGACTAGGGGCACGAGGATGCGCTCGGCCAAGCGCCCGGTCAGCAGGCCAATCCGCATGGCCTTGGTCGTGCGCGCTGGTAGCCTCTGGCTCGCCTCGTCCCAAGTGTCGAGGAAGGAGCGAACCATGCCGATGCCGTTTTCTAGCTGGGGAAACGCATCGTAATACGACGCTGCTGGCAAAGGCCGGCCCGTCAGCAAAAATATCTCGTCAGCCGCATAGACGAACCGCTCGCCAAAGCGCGCTTTAAATTGCAAGCTCCATGCTTCGGCTGCGTCCGCGTACTCAGCAGCCTTGGCCGGAGTCACCGGAGCGAGCTGGACCAGCTTGTCCCGATGATCGGTCAGCCCCACGGGCACCAATGCCACTGAGCGGACCGCAGGATAGTACGCAGACAGATCGGCCACCGTGCGCTCTAGGTGCGGCCCGTCGTTCCAGCCCGGACAGAGTACGACTTGGGTATGCATTTCAATGCCGTTATCAGCTAGTTTGCGCAAGCGCTCGTTGATATCAATAGTCGCTTTCGTGCGCCCGAGCATGACTTGCCTCAGTTCGGGGTCGGTGGCGTGGACTGAGATGTATTGCGGCGTTAGCCCTTGTTCAATGATGCGGTCGATATCGTTTTCGCGGACATTGGTCAGGGTCACGTATGAACCGTGGAGAAAAGAGAGCCGAAAATCGTCGTCCTCAAAATACAGGCTGCGCCGCATGCCCTTGGGCATTTGGTGAATAAAGCAAAAGACGCATTTGTTGTTGCAGCTACGCAAACGCATGTCTTCGAAGACGAGCCCTAAGGACTCGCCGCTTCGGCGCTCGATCTCGGCCTCGTACAGGTCTTCGCCGCGCTCGATTTCTACGCAGATCACTTCCTCGGCACTATTGACCTGAACGTCTATCAAATCGCGCACTTCTTCACCATTGATGCGCAAAATGCGATCACCAATGAGAAAACCCGCACGCGCGCCGAGACTATCGGGCTCGATTTGTTTTACGACGACCATAGTGAATCAAGCAATTAATCTACGTATCATAATGCGGGGCAAGATGTTCTATCGGTATCGGTAAAGGTATATGGATATTGCGCCGACGGCAACACCTTGGGAAGAAATAAAAAAATCCGCCCGACCTAGTTGGCCCGGCGGATAGTGGAGCGGGAGACGGGAATCGAACCCGCGACATCAAGCTTGGGAAGCTTGCGTTCTACCCCTGAACTACTCCCGCTAATTTTGTGGTCCTAAGGTAGGAGAGGCCCCAACCGCTGTCAACCCGCCCAACGACCCCATCGGTACTCCCACCCGCTGACGATGCGCTGGACAACGCCGGCCTTTCCCCATACGTCGAGGTCCAATTCGCGCAGGCGGCGGTCGCGGCGGCACCACGTTATTTGTCGCTTGGCCAAATGGCGGGTGCGCTGTTTGGTCCGCTCAACGGCTTCCTTCCAAGGGCAATGCCCTGCCAGCGCACTGCACATTTCGAGATAGCCCAAAGTCCCCAAGGCGCTGTCGCTTGGATCGTATCCCATTTCGCGCAAGGAGCGGACTTCCTCGACCCATCCCTGCTCGACCATTTGCTCGACCCGCTGATCAATCCGCTCGTAGAGCTGACTGCGCGCCATGGTCAGACTGATCATTTGCGGCTGCCGCACAAGGGGCTGTCCCTTGCGCTCTCGCCAGAGTTTGCTGAGCGTGCCCTTCCCGACCATTGCCACCTCCAACGCCCGCAGGATCCGCTGCGCGTCGCCCGGCTGCAAACGCGCGTGTGCGACCGGATCTCGACGGCCCAAGTCCTCGTATAGGGATGCCAACCCCTCGCAATGCAGGCGATTTTGCAATTCGGCGCGGGTCGGCGCGTATTCGGTTACGTCCTCAAAGCATCCGTCTAAGGCGCTCTGCCAGTACAGGCCCGTTCCTCCAACCATAATGGGTAGGCCTCCTCTGTTCCAGACCTGCTCAATAATACTCCGCGCGGCTCGGGCATACGCTCCGGCGCTGTAGTTTTCCTCAGGACCGAGCACATCGAGTAAGTGATGGGGACATTGATTCTGCTGTTCAGCAGTTGGCTTGGCCGTGCCGATATCCATGTAGCGGTAGATTTGCCGCGAGTCGGCCGAGATGACTTCCACTTTGGGCAAGTGCTGGGCTACTTCGAGGGCTATTTCTGTTTTGCCGGTGGCGGTGGGTCCGGTGATTAGGATTAGCTTCTTAATTGACATATTAATGATTATATGACTATTCAGCCGATTCTTTCTTTAACAAAGCCGGCTCCACGATGATCGTTTTCTCGCGGCGCAACAGCGCCTGCCCGGGTGCGCCGCCACGCGGCTTGGTGACGTGTTTTACCAAGGTGTACGCCACGGAGACCTTTTTCGCCGTTTTGCCCTTACTCCAATACGCGGCTAAGGCCGCGGTCTCCTCAATAGTCTGCTTGCTGGGGGCCTCCTTGCGGCCTTCACTCCGCAGGACGACGTGCGAGCCGGCGTATCCCCGGGCGTGAAACCACAGATCGTTTTGCGCGGACATTTTGTGCGTCAGCACGTCGTTTTCCTTGTTGTTGCGCCCGGCCCACACCGACCACCCCGTGGACGTCCGATAGCGCCGGGGATGGGCTTGGGATTGTTTGCTTGCCGTTTTGTCGGTACTTGTCACCTTGCTCTCCAACCAGTTCTGCAGCGCGGCGTTAGATTCCCAAGTACCGGCATCGACCGCACCAATCCAATGCTCGTATTGGGCGCACTGACGCTTGAGTTCGGCCAAGCGCTGCGGCAGGACTTGTTGGCGACGCTCGTATTTTTGCGCGGCCTTTAGATAGGATGCGGCGTTTTCTGCCAAGCTGCGGTTTACATCCAAATCAATTCGCAGGGTTGAGTCCCCCTCTGAATCGAAGAGATCGGCTAGCTCTACTTGCGCGGGCCGACCGGATAACTGCCCTATGTTGGCCCATAGCGCGTGGCCCTTTCGCTTGTACTCCTCGGCTCGCGCGGCCTCGTCGAGTTCGATCTGCATAGCAGCCAAACGCCGCCGAGCATTTTTCAGCGCTTGGCTTAGTCGCCTGCGGATCTGTTGCTGCGCCTGCTGTGCTCGACGCTGTACCCGCTCCTTCTGGCACGCCGCCCATATCCCTGCGCTGACCGCGTCAAACCGCTCGTGAGCCCCTTGCAAACGGCGCGGTTCAAGAGCAGAAAAGTGAAATCGACCCGCCTCTTGCCACACGTAGCTGCGGCCAAACGCCGCGCTGGCGTACGCCTCCGAGGCCGCGGCCCACAAAGCTGTGGACTGTTCGTCTCCCCCACCCTGCTGACTGCGGAAGGTCAACTCGCGCACCACCGACGCATCCGCTCCGGCCAACCAACGCCTCGCCGCCTTTTCCAAGACTGCATCAGCACTCGCCAGCCGGTCGCGCCACGCGCTGAGTTCGTCCGTGCCCGGCAGCAGTCGGCCCGATGGCTCGGGTGGTTGGTACGGATTGCCTACGGGCGACTTGTCCTTGGCTGTTCCCCAGTAGCCCAAAATCTCGTCATCAGCTTGGCGATGGAGAACAAATCGCACTTTGTTAGGAATGAGTTCGCACACTAAGACGCCAAAGCTCGGGCGGCCTTCGCGGTCTCGGCGCTCTAAGCGCAAGCGCAAGATGCGCTCGCGGCGCTCGGTCTCGACGGCCACGATCCGCGCTCGCACCAAGTACTTTTCCGGACCATCGCCCGCTCGCCAAGACCGCGGCCAAGCCTCGTGCCGCAGACAGATCAAGCCCTCCCGGCCGCTCACACCGTACAACCAATCGCCCTCGTCAACCGCAAAGGCGAGTTCCGTAGGCTGGGCATAGACCCGCTCGATGACCGCCCCTTGCAGGTGTCCCTGTAGCTCCTGTGCGAGAGCTTGAATGGTGAAGTAATCAAACGCCATCTAGGCTTCGACGAGTTTGAGGCTGGCGCTTAGCTTCTCCTGAGTGGCGCGGTATTCGGCTTGGCGTTGGCGCTCCTGTGCGACGATTGCGGGCGGCGCTTTGGTCAGGAAGCGGTCATTGGCCAGTTTGGCGTCTAGGCCCTTGAGCAGGCCGTCCATCTTTTGAATTTCCCTTTTGAGACGCTGCCGCTCTGCGTCTAGATCGATCAACCCCTCTAAGGGCACGAAAATTTCAGCCCCCGCCGTCATCGCGCTACCCGAAGCTGGCGGCCGGACGAGCCCTTGGCCGACTTGCACGGATTCGGCCCGGGTCAACAGCGAGATGTAGGGGATGGCTTGGCGTAGGGTCTGTTCGACCTCGTCCGAGACAACCGAAATCAAGACCTCAACTTTGCGGCCCGGTGGAACATTCATCTCGCCGCGAATGATCCGCACCCCGGTCACCACCTCTTGCAAACACTGCATTTGCTCTTCGGCCTCCTGGTCTATCAGCGCGTCATCGCACTTCGGCCAATCCGCGACCATGATGCTGTTAGCCGACAAGCCGTGGGGCAGGGCCTGCCACAGGGTCTCGGTGATAAAGGGCATAATGGGGTGCAACAGCCGCAGGGCAGTTTCGAGCACGCGCACGAGATGCTCTTGGGCCACGCGCCGCTCTTGGGGATCGCCTCCCTGCAAGCGCACCTTGGCCAATTCGAGGTACCAATCGCAATAATCGCGCCAGACGAAGTCGTAGATCGCCCGCGTCAGGTCGCTGAAGCGATAGGATTGCATGGCCTCGGTCATCTCGCGCACGGCCACCTGCAATCGGCTCCAGATCCAGCGGTCGGCCAATTCGCTGCGCTCGCAGGGGCCGGGCTCGTATCCGTCGATGTTCATCAGCACGAAGCGGGTCGCATTCCACAGCTTGTTGCCAAAGTTGCGACCGGCCTCCGCGCTGGCCGAAGCCTGCACTTGGTTGTTCTCGACTGCGGCATCGAAGCGCACGTCTTGGACGGCTCCGGCCTGCGCCAACAGACAGTAGCGCGTCGCATCCGCGCCGTAGCGTGCCACCAAGTCGAGTGGGTTGAGGCCCGTGCCCAAGCTCTTGCTCATGCGGCGACCGTCTTGGGTCAGAATGGTCGGGTGGACCAGCACCGTCTTAAAGGGAATCTGCTCTACGAACTCTAGTGAAGTCATGGCCATCCGCAAAACCCACAGATAGAGAATGTCGCGGGCCGTGATCATCAAATCCGTGGGATAAAAGTACTCCAGCGCATCGCGTCTGTGTGGCCAACCGAGGGTGGCAAATGGCCACAGCGCGGAAGAAAACCACGTGTCGAGCACATCTGGGTCTTGCACCCAATCTTGGCTACCGCATTCGGGACAGGCCTCTGGCTTAGCCACACTAACCACGGGCTTGGCCCCAGCCGCCACCGAAACCCTGAAGTTGCCCTCTCGCAGGGCTTGCTCCCGGTCCAAGTTGCCCATGGCGCTCAGCCCATCGGCGCTGCAATGGGTGCAATACCAAGCGGGAATGCGATGCCCCCACCAGATCTGTCGCGACAAAGCCCAATCGCGTATTTGGTCCAACCACTCGATGGCATAGTGGCGGAAGCGGTCAGGCGCGTATTGGATATCCTGCTGCATGAGCACGGGCCGCACCTTGGCCGCTATCTCCTTCATGTTCATAAACCACTGCTCCATCGGCAGGGGTTCGACGACTGTGCCGCACTTGTCGTGGTGCGGTACGGCGTGTTCGTGATTCTCTATTTTTGCCAGTAGCCCTTCGGCTTCCAACGCAGCCACCACGGCCTCGCGAGCTGCGTAGCGATCCAACCCCTCAAAACGGCCGGCTGCCTCGGTCATAACCCCGTCAAAGCCAATGACTTGGATTTGTGCTAGGTCGTGGCGCAACCCTAGCTCGTAGTCATTGGGATCGTGGGCTGGAGTAACTTTGACCGCCCCGCTGCCCAGTTCGGGATCGGCGTATTCATCGGCTACGATGGGAATAACTCTACCTGTCAGCGGCAGTTCGACTTGCAGACCAATGGCTTCGCGCCAGCGGTCGTCGTTGGGATGGACGGCCACGGCCGTGTCCCCGAGCATCGTCTCTGGTCGCGTGGTGGCGACCACGACTTGCAGCGCGCCGTCTTGGGCCGGGTAGCGAATGTGCCATAAGTGGCCAGCGACTTCGCGCTCTTCGGTCTCTAGGTCGGAAATGACGGTGCGGCACTGCGGGCACCAGTTAATCATCCGGGTTCCGCGGTAAATCCACCCTTTTTCCGCAAAATGCTCGAAAGCCTGCAATACGGCCTCGACGTACTCCTCGTCGAGTGTGAACCGCTCCCAGCGCCAATCGTAGCTGGACCCGAGTTGGCGCAATTGGCGATAGATGGCATCCCCGTATTTTTCCTTCCACTGCCAAATCCGGTCGAGCATGGCGTCGCGCCCCAAGTCGTAGCGATTCTTGCCCTCAACTTCTAAAAGCTCCTGCTCGACCTTCATCTGGGTGGCAATGCCCGCGTGATCCGTGCCCGGCAGACAGAGCGTCTCAAAGCCCTGCATCCGCTTCCACCGCACCACCAAGTCGTGGATGGCGTGTTGAATCGCGTGGCCCATGTGCAGCTCGCCCGTCACGTTGGGCGGAGGAATTACTATGCTGTAAGGAGGCTTGTCCGGGTTGATCTCCGCGTTAAAGTGGCCGTTTCTCTCCCAGAAATCGTACCATTTTTTTTCAATCGCCACGGGATCGTACGTCTTGGCCAATTCTTTCGTCATACCGCGTCCTTATCCTTGTGTTTAATATGAAGGTTAAACTAAAAATATAACCCTTTCCCCTGACCTGACAATTTTGCTCGCCGGGCTTGGCTGTCTATTTTGTGTCCAGTTCATTTCACCTGTACCAGAGATTCAATATGGGCAATTGGTCCAAGCTACAAACCGAACAGCGCAATCCAGCCACTGAGTGCATCGACGAAGTCTCGACGCTAGAGATGCTGGCGATCATCAATCGAGAAGACGCCCTCGTGCCAACCGCGGTCGCCACGCAACTGGCCCCTATCGCCGAGGCGGTTGACTTGGTAGCCAGTCAGCTTGGGAACGGAGGCCGCCTGTTCTACCTCGGTGCGGGTACCAGCGGTCGACTCGGCGTATTGGATGCGGCTGAATGTCCCCCCACCTTTGGCGTAGCCCCCCAGTTGGTGCAGGGCCTAATCGCCGGCGGACTAGCTGCCCTGTACCAAGCCGTAGAAGGTGCGGAAGACAGTCGCGAGGTTGCACTTAACGAATTGGCCCAGCGAGGCTTGGGGCCGGCCGATGTGGTCATGGGCATTGCCGCCAGCGGCGTAACCCCTTTCGTTATCAGCGGCATGGAGTACGCAGCGCAGCGGGGTTGTCCGACGATCTTTTTTACGTGTAGCCCCACAGCCGCCGAGTCCGTTGCCGCGTCCATCAAGATCGTCCCCGAGGTCGGCCCGGAAGTCATTACTGGATCAACGCGGATGAAGGCTGGAACAGCGACCAAGCTGGTGCTCAACATGATCAGCACCGGCGCAATGGTGAAATTGGGCAAGACCTACGGCAACCTCATGGTCGATCTCCAACCCACCAATGCCAAGCTGCGCGACCGCGCTGAGCGCATATTTGCGACGCTGACCGGGGCCTCGCCGCAAGTGGCCACCGCCCGGCTGCAAGCGGCTGAAGGAGGCTTGAAACTGGCGATAGTCATGGAGTTGTGCCAACTAGATCGCGCCCAAGCACAGCATCTTCTCGACACCTGCGGCGGGAGCGTCAAGGCCGCCACCCTCGCCACTGGAGCATCCCCTTGCAATACGCAAACCTAGGCCGCACGAACTTGCGCCTGTCCGTCTTGGGTCTTGGCACCGTGCAATTGGGCATAGCGTATGGCTGGGATCAACAGCCGCCGCCGCCGGATGACCGCGTGATTAAGTTGATCCGCCGCGCCTTGGAGCTAGGCATCAACTACATCGACACGGCCGCGGAGTACGGCCGCAGTGAAAGTCTCGTGGGCCGTGCGTGTGCTGGACTGACGGGTCGGCCCGTGATTGCCACCAAGCTCTCCATCCGAGATGCCGATAACGCAGGGCTGTTGACCGGGCAGGCGCTGCGTCAGTCCGTCGAGCAGTCGCTGCGCCAGAGCTTGCAGAGGCTCGGCGTCGATGTGCTCGAACTTGTGCAGCTACACAGTCTCGACACGCGCTTTGCAACCCCGGAACTATTGGACCTGCTAGCGCAGTACTGTCAACGCGGCTGGGTGCGCTATTGGGGCGTTACCACGTACGGAGAAGAGGCACCGCTCGACGCCTTAGATCATCCCGAGCTAATTCGTGCGCTGCAAATACCCTATAGCGCGCTCGACCGCCGGATGGAACGCGAGGTGATTCCCCGCGCCCAAGCACAGGGTACGGGCGTCTTCCTGCGCTCGATCTTCCTCCAAGGCGTCCTGTCGCATCGGCTCGACTCGCTCCCGGCCGCGCTCAACGGTCTGTCCCCTTTGGCCGCTCCCCTGCTGCGGCTAGCACAGGACGCAGGCATGGACCTAGCCGAACTGGCTTTGCGCTTTGCCGCCTTTGCTTCCGGCGCTCATTCAGCTATTTTCGGCACCACGAACGTCTCCGAACTCGAAGCCAATATCCGCGCAGTCGAGGCCGGTCCTCTACCGCCCGATTTAGTGGCAGCCGTGCGCGCAATCGAGGTCGAGGATTCAGCCCTGCTCAACCCCGGCAACTGGAGGTTATCTACGCCGTGAATGACCCCACACCTGGCCAATCCCTAGACGACTTAGAAACCCCGGTGCTGCTGCTCGATCTCGACCGCTTTGAGTCCAATGTGCAGCACATGGCCGCGTATTGCCGCGACAATGGCAAAGAATGGCGGCCCCACAGCAAGGCACACAAATCCCCGGCCATAGCCCACATCGAGCTGGCCAACGGGGCCTGCGGCATCACCTGCGCCAAATTGAGCGAAGCCGAGTGGATGGTCGCGCATGGCGTATCCTCCATCCTGCTGGCCAACCAGATCGTCAGCCCGGTGAAATTCGCCGCCTTAGCCCGCCTGCAACACCAAGCCGAAGTCATTGCCGCAGTCGATAATATCGCCGTCGTCGAACCGATGGCCGCCGCAGCCATCGACGAGGGCGTCCGCATCCCCGTGGTCGTGGAGATCGACATTGGCATGAAGCGGGTCGGCGTGGAGCCTGGCCCCCCTCTCCTCGCCTTGTCCAAGGCTATTAGCGACCAACCTGGGCTGGCGTTCAAGGGCCTGATGGGCTACGAGGGCCACGTGCTCGACTGTTGGCCACTGCCGGCTAAGAAAAAGGCCTGTTACCAAGCACTGGATATATTAGTAGAATCTCGTAACTTACTGGAAGACAATGGGCTACAGATAGA
>VXZF01000626.1 GCA_009845645.1 Gemmatimonadota bacterium
GTCGGTTAATCCATCGCCGATCGTCCCATCGTCGGTATAGACGGGGGTAGTGAATCCCGACGGGTTGCCGCCGCCAAAGAGGACGACGTAGGAGTTGGGTTCAATGACGGCGTCGGCTGGGAACTGGAAATAGTTCTTCGGAGCCGTACTATCGCCTAGTCGCCAGCCAGCCAAGGGGATAGGCTCCGATCCGGCGTTGTAGAGTTCGATGAACTCGTCTTGATAGGTGTCGCGCTGGCCGTCTCGATTGGCGTCGCCAGCAAGACCGGAAGGCGGGTCGGCGAGTACTTCGCTGATGAAGAGGGGGTAGTCCGGTTTGGGGATGATGTGGGTGTGGCTAGGGGAGAAGAGGGCCTTGATCGTCGAGGCAGTTTTGTGCGGGACCCACTCGTCGCCATCGGGCGGATGGCGGACGAGGGACTGTTTAGTCGGCCAAGGGGTATGCGAGACGACAGAGACCGTATCGCCGGTGTCGTCGATTAGATGGATATCCTCGCCCTTGCCGGTCAATCCGTTGCCGATGCGTCCGTCGTCAGTATAGACGGGGACGGTGAATCCCGCTGGGTTGCCGCCGCCGAAGAGGACGACGTACGAGCCGGGTTCCATGACGGTGTTGGCTGGGAATTGGAAGAAGCTGTCCGACGACTTGCTGCTGTCGCCCAACCGCCAGCCGCTTATATCGACGGATGCTGATCCGGCGTTGTGGAGTTCGATAAATTCGTCTTCATAGGTATCGCGTTGACCGTCTTGGTTGGCATCGCCGACTTCACCCGTAGGCGGATCGGCGAGCACTTCGCTGATGACGACCGTGGCTTCGGCGAGGGATGCGAACCCAAGCAGGAGGAGGAAGGATAGGAGATGGGCCATGCCCTTGCTTATGCAAAAAGCGGGCCAATCTGTTGCCTAGGCCGTTATTTATTTAGAAACAGGTAGTTGCAGCTATGTCGATGATTTTTATGTTCGGCGATAGTGGCCCCTTTGGGACACAGTGGTGCGAACGGCAGGTAACGCTTAGTCCATCACTGCGGGGTTGTGATTCTCAGACCCAGCGATAGGTGCGAGCGCCGCGACTAGAGACGCGGGCGAACTTCCAAGCCGTCAGCCACTCTTGGCGATCGTGGACGACCAGTTCGGGATGCTCTTGGCTGTGGACGAGGAGGCCGGGTAGGTGGGGCCGACCATTGGGCTTGCGGGCGTCGTTCCAGCGCAGGTCCATGCTCCAGCGAATCGCGTCCGAGCGATTGGGTTGGCTGCCGTGCGGGGTGCGGCAGTGGATGGCGATTAGGCCGCCGCGTTGGACGGGGATGGTGACCGGATCCCAGGGCGGCAACTCTTCGGGAGCGACGGTGAAGCTGCCGCCTTGGTCCGCGGGCGGACGCACGTGCCGGCGCAGCGGCTCCTGGTGGCAGCGGGGATAGATCATCAGAGTGCCGTTTTCTTCGTCGGCATCGACGAGGGGGATCCAGGTGGTGACGACGAGCGTGTGGTCGGCTTCGGGCAACAACACGCCGAGGTCTTGGTGCCAAGCAGTGGAGCGCGCCCATTCATTTTGCGAGAAGTTGCCGGCGTACTCGTCGCTGGCTGGGACTTTGGCCCGGATGTGCTGGCAGGAGTTGGCGTAGATTTCCGGGCCGATCAGGGATTCGATCAGATCGAGCAGCCGTGGATTGTGCAAAAAGGCGAAGATGTTAGGCCCCAGATTGGCGGGAAAGTTGATACCGGCTGTGGCACTGGCGTCGGCTTTGGCGAGGGGAATCAGGCGTTTGGCAAAAGGCAGCTCTGCATAGTCGCGGTCTATTTTGCCGGCGGCCAGTAGGCGTTGGGCCGCTTGATTGACGATTTCCTCCAGCTCCGCTTGGACTGGATCTAAGTCTTCGGGGGCCAAGGCGTCGGGCACGTGAACGTAGCCCTCGGCGTGGAAGAATGCGAGCTGCTCCGAGCTGAGGCCGGGCATGGCGCGTTTTAGAAGGTGCCGATGATCGATGCCCGATGAACTTGGCCTAAGTCGGGAGAGGACGAGTAGGCGTAATCGATTGCGTAGCGGTCCATGATCAGGCCGGCCCCGGCGCTCAGACCCAGCGGCTCCTCGTCTTGGCTGCCGGTCTGTTGGGTGGTGTAACCAGGGCGGATGTAGAGACCACCAGCGAGTTGGATCTCAAGGCCGAAGGCTAAATAGGAGTCATTGTCGTTGGGCAAGTTGAAATCGGCGACTAAGAGCACGGGTACTGGCATGTGCGCGAGGTGATGGGCCATGCCCAAGCGGATGTGGACCGGTAGCGAGTCCTTGAATCCCTCGGTATAACCCGAGCGCACAAAACCAAGGTTGGAGATTGCCGCGCCGAGCGTCGTGCCCTCGACCGGGGCGCGGACGAGGATGCCTAGATCGGCGAGATAAGCGTCTGAAGAAAACTCGGCGATGTTTGAATATACGGCTTTTAGATTGGCACCCACGGCTAGCCAGTCCGGCCCGAGTTGTTGGGCGATGGACAGATAAGCGGCGAGGTCGGTCGCCGAGAAGGTCCCTAAATCGCG
>VXZF01000611.1 GCA_009845645.1 Gemmatimonadota bacterium
CGGCCAAGGCCCACGCATTGAAGCGGTGGCGCTGGTCGCGGTCCGAGTAGCCCCATTCGCGCCCCAATTGAGTCGCATCGACGTAGCGAAAGGTGAAGGGATCGCGCTCGTTGTCGTCGTCGGACTTATCCCACGACAATGTGTAGTTGAGCTGGAATTGCAAGTCGTCGTGCACCATTTGGCGCAAGCCGAAGCTGAGGCCGTGGTAGCGCGATTTGGCCGTGCTCTCGACCACGGTCAAATCGCCGATGCCGTTGCTGCCATCGGCTCCTAGGCCCGTTGCCCACGGAGAGCCGAAGATGGCGTCGTTGCGGTTGACAAAGCGCGTCAGCTTGTCGGTGCGGGCGTACGTGTACCCAAAGGAGCCGACCAAGCCCGCCGCATGTAATTCGCGTTCGATGCCGACGTTTGTGCTGATGGTGCGCGGGTTTTCGAAATTTTGGTCAAAGACAAAAATGCTGGGCCGGAAGGGATCGCCTTGGGGCGTGGGCAACAGCTCGCCATAGGTCGGCGGTGGGCCCAAGACGGGCGTCAGGGAGCTGGAGCGGAAAATGGATTGCCCGCGCGAGCCATTGGTCGAGCGCGTACTGGCTAAGTTCAAGCCCGGGATGCGGGCGTAGTAGATCCCAGCACTGCCGCGCAGTAAGGTCTTGTTGTCGCCGTGTACATCGTAGGCCACCCCTAGGCGCGGCTGGAACATGTCCCAGTCCGAGGGAATGGTGCCGTTAGAGGGGAATTCGTAGGTACCCGTCTCGTTGGTCACCGTTTTGCCGATGAAATCGGCGAAGAAGACTTCGTCTGGATCGGTGAGCACATCGGGCTGAATTTGCGCCTCCCAGCGCAGGCCGTAATTGAGCGTCAACTTGTTCGAGGGCTGCCAACTGTCCTGCACGAACAGGGCCAATTCGTGCTGCGGGATATGCTGGGTGCCCGCTTCTTCCACGGTCAGGCCGCCGACGCCGGACTGCTGCAAGTAGAGCAGAATCGGCCCGGTGATATCCGTCCCGTCGGGGCAAGCTCCGGTGGTGCTGGTGCTGCCGTCGGCGCACTCGACGTAGCCGTTGCCCTGCTCGACGAAGTTGAGAAAGCCATCTAGCGAACTGAAGATGTAGCGGCCATTGGCAAAACCGATGAAGGTCTGCACGGATTCGACGCGGTTCCACTCGATTCCGGCTTTGATTAAGTGATCGCCTTTGGCCACGGAGATGTTGTCGAGCGCTTGGATGCGGGTGTCGTAGTACTCGACCGGAATGAAGAAGGGCATGCCAAAGCGATAGCCGTGGACAAAATCCATGCCCGTGTCGGGGAAGGGACGCCCGGTGTTGGGGTTGTCTGGGCCGAGGTAGGGGCGCGGGCGATCCTCGCGGGAGACTTGGAAGCGAAATTCGTTGGTGGTGGTCGCGGACAGCAGCGACAGCAGGCTGCCATTGAAGGCGTGCGACCAGTCCTGTTCTACGGCGTTGGCGCTGCGCGTCCACGAATCCACGTCAAAGGTGCCGTTTTCCTGTTCGGACCAAGTGTAATTGTATTTGAAGGTGGCGTAGTGTTCATCTGACAGGCGGGCGTCGATCTTGGCGAGAAAGGCGCGGGCGTCGTTGGTGCGGTCAATCGGCCCGTAGTCGCCGGCTAGCGCCTCGTTGAATTGCTCGTCCATAAACGCGCGCAGCCGGGCATCAATGCGCGCGCTATCGCTCTGCTTGGTGTCTTTGAATACCTGCTGGTCGTAGGCGGTAAAGAAAAAGGCCCGGTCCTTTATCAGCGGCCCGCCCATAGTGAAGCCGAACTGTCCCTGACTAAAATCCGGCGCGCGCGCTAGGCCCTCGTGCCGCGCCGTGCCCGACAGGGCGTCGTTTTTGCCGAAAAAATGCACTGAGCCGTGCAATTGGTTGGTGCCCGACTTGGTGATGACGTTGACAAAGCCGCCACTGGAGCGACCGAATTCCGCGTTGGCCCCCTGCGGAACCACCACCATTTCCTCCACCGCGTCCAAATTAAAGGTGAAGGCCGGGCGCTGGCCGCCGCGCTGCTCGCCGAAGAAGGGATTGTTGAAATCGGCACCATCCACCGAGATGTTGTTGTGAATGCCGCGCTGGCCGCCAATGCTCAGTTCGTCGCCGTCGGGGCCTTGGACGATGGCCACGCCCGGCGTCAATAGCGTCAGATTGAGGAAGTTGCGCCCGTTGTTGGGCAGGTCCTGCACGGCCTCTTCGGGCAGGCGCGTGGCTGGCTCGCTCTGGGTTATATCCACCGTGGGCAAGGCCGCCTCGACGACCATTTCCTCCATCTGCGGCAGCATTTTGACGATCAACTCCACGGTTTCGCCGACTCGCACTTGCACCCCGGTCTGCCGCACTTCGGCCTGTCCAGCCGCCTGTACGGTCACGTCGTAGGAGCCGAGGGGCAACAAGGTCGCAGTGAACAGCCCCAAATCGGATGAGGTAAGGGTGCGCTCGTAGTTGGTGCGGGTTTCCTTGAGCGCGATGGTGGCGTTGGCGATGGGATTGCCAAACTGGTCCCAGACAAAGCCGCG
>VXZF01000138.1:0-1302 GCA_009845645.1 Gemmatimonadota bacterium
GCCAACCGATCTTCGATCCGCTGCAAATAGCGCGCGACCACCGGGCGGATGCAGCTATTGATTACGGTCGTGCTGGCCCGTAAGTACTCGCGGAACTCAGGCGCGACTTCTGCCGAGAGCGAGACGACGGCCTCGGGAAAGACCTCGGCGATAATCTCCCCGGCTCGCCGCTCGTGGGTGGGATTGGCGTAGGCGTGCAAAAAGCAGACGGCGATAGATTCGACGCCCTCGTCGCGCAGCTTGCCGGCTACTTGGCGCAGGACGCTTTCGTCGAGCGGTGTCAGCTCTGCGCCGCTGGCATCGAGGCGCTCGGGTACGCCAAAACAGCGGTGGCGCGGCACGAGCGGCCGGGGTTTTTCAAACTGCAAGTCGTAGAGGGTGGGGCGAATCTGGCGGGCGATCTCCAGCATGTCGCGGAAGCCTTCGGTGGTGATAAAGCCGGTCGGCGCGACCTTGCCTTCGATGATGGCGTTGGTGGCGACCGTGGTGCCGTGGACGATGTAGGCCACGTCTTGGGCGGCGACTTGCTGCTTGGCGAGCAGCCGCTGCACGGCTTCCATGAATCCGCCGGATGGGTCTTGGGGGGTCGAGGAGACCTTGCCGGTGTAGATTTGCCCGGTCGCTTCGTCGATGAGCGCAATGTCGGTAAAGGTGCCGCCGATATCGACGCCGAGTCTATAGGCCATCGCCTGCCATCTCCCGCCGCCGCGCCTCTGTCGCCGCTTGATCGACTTGCCCGGTGGCGCTGTCGATGACTACGCCGTACTCGTCTCGCGCCCGCTCTGCGCTCACCTTGCCCTTGCGCACATCCTCGGCTACCGCTTGGGGGTCGCGGCGATGGGGTGGGCCATAGCCGCCGCCGCCGCAAGTGCGATAGCTGAAGACCGTATCGGCCGCGAGTGCAATCGTCGTTTTGGACCCCAGTTCGACGTGCTGGCCTTTGGGGTCGAGGATGTAACGCGCTTTGCCTCCCGAGTGGCCCCCAGCTAGTCCTTCCGGCCCCCAGCGGTCTCGATCCGACAGGACGGTAAAGGACACTTCGTGATCGATAAAGCGGTAGTCGCGCCGCAGCCCCAAGCCGCCGCGATACTGCCCGGCACCCTCGGAGTCCTCTATCAGCTCATAGCGATCAATCCGCAGCGGATAGTTGATTTCGATCTCTTCAATCGGCGCGTTCTCCGTATTTTGACCGTGGCACTGTACGGCGTCTGGCCCGTCTTTGGTACTGCGTCCTCCATAGCCGCCGGCCATGGTCTCGTAGTAGGAATAAAGCTGCCCCGTGCGCGGGTCGGTGCCGCCGAA
>VXZF01000138.1:1402-2530 GCA_009845645.1 Gemmatimonadota bacterium
TCGATGGCGACGCGGACCTGGAGCCGCACCGGCTCGTCGGTAAAGCCGTCGTTATCGACGACGCCTGTGGCAGTAAACTCACCCTTGGGCAACTTGGCTAGCTCGGCTAGCGTCCGCTCTCGGGTGTAATCAATCAGCCGATCCATGTAGAAAGACGCCTGCGCCAACCCCACCTGCTCGACGAGCCCGTTGAGCCGGCGAATTCCCGAGTGATTAGCCGCCACTTGGGCGCGAAAGTCGCCGCGCGTCTCGCGCTTGGAGCGGATCTGGGCGATGACTAGTTCAAAGACATCGGTCGCAATCTCTCCACCGTGCACCAGCTTTACCGGAGGGATGATGATGCCCTCCTGATACACTTGTTGGAAGGCTCCAATGCTGGCTGGCGCACCGCCGCCGACATCGACGTGATGGGCGAGGTTGGCCACATAGCCAAAGAGTTCATCGCCGCAATAGACGGGCGAAATCAGCGTGATGTCGTTGAGGTGCACTCCGCCGCGATAGGGGTCGTTGACGAGGATCGCGTCTCCGGCCTGCAAGTTCTCAGGGCCGTATTCGGCGACTGCGCGGGGCGTGAGGATCGTCAGCGAGCCGAGGTGCACTGGCTGGGTAAAGGCCTGGGCGACGGGCCGTAACTGGCGGTCGAAAAAGGCGCAGGAGAAATCGGCGCGGGTTTTGATGTTGGTCGAATACGCGCTGCGCCGAAGGGCAATGGCCATTTCCTCGGTGGCTTCGAGCAGGGCGTTGCGAATGACCTCGAATTGGATGGGGTTGGTCTGGTCGGGCATGGCTTCTCGCGGTTAATGGGTTGGGTAATATACGACAGACGCCGCGTAGGGTCAGCGGCGGCCTAGACGGCGATCTGCGCCAGATAAATACTGGTTTTCCTTTCGTGCGACGAATAGTAACTCATCCACAGCAGGCCCTCGTGTTCGACCATGCCGGGGTAGCTACAGTCGCCGCCGCTGGGTAGCCATAGCACTGGCTCGTAACTGGTCGGCGTCATCCGCGCCAGGACCGTGGCCGCGCCGCCGTCGGGGTGCCGCCCGCGGGCACTGGCCCACAGCGCACCATCCGACCAGCGGATAAAATTAGGCCCTCCCATTGGGTAGTCGATCTGGGTCCACTGCC
>VXZF01000065.1:0-13676 GCA_009845645.1 Gemmatimonadota bacterium
TGTGGTTGGAGCGGCATCCGCAGGATAGCGAAGCCCATTGGCAATTGGCCGATCTACTCTTGCAAGAGCGCTCCTACCAAGGGTCAGAGCACCACTACCGCAAAGCCCTGAACATTGATCCGATGACTGTGGACGCTTGGGTCGGGCTGGGAAATATCTCCTACAAACAGGGTCTATACGAGCAGGCCGAAAGCCACTTCCGCAATGCCCTGTCGCTGGACGATGAGCACGTGGGTGCCTTATGCAGCTTGGCCAGCCTATTCCTAGAGCAAGAGGAATACGCCCTCAGCCGCGATTTGTATCGACAGGCGCTGGCACTCGATCCAGACAATGCCGGGGCGTTCTACAATCTTGCTTTGGCTTACATCAAGCTCAAGGCGTACTACGAGGCGATTGCAGCTCTGCGGCAAGCTACGCGCATTGATACGGGATACGGTTTGGCATTTTACGCCCTAGGCCAGATCTACGCCGAGCGTCTCGGCGAGTACCAAGAAGGTATTGCGGCGTTTAGGAGGGCCGTGGCGCTGAGAGCGGACTGGCCTAGCGCGCGGATAGGTCTAGGCCACGCCCTGCTAAAAGCTGGCCAAATAGATGCGGCCACAGCGGCTTTTGGCGAGGCACTCGCACTCGATCCGAGCTCGGCCCAAGCCCATGTAGGGTTGGGGTTGGCCGAGGCGCGGCGAGGTGGCGAGACGCTCGCCGAGGCGCATTACCTGCGCGCCATCGCCTTGGATCCGGTGCGGGCGCGGACCTATTTCAAGCTCGGGACGCTCTACGTCCGACAAGAAAGAAAAGAGGAAGCCCAACAATACTTGAGCCGTTTTGAAGAGCTGTCACCCCATGCTGACGATCTAGCTCAACTCAGAGACCGACTGCGGCGAGAGCCAGATAACGCGCTGGCCCATTACGCTTTGGCGGGGATTTACGCCAAACTGAATATGTCTTCTCTGGCAATAGGTGCCCTGAGAAGTTGTCTTGCCGTGCGTCCGGATTACGCGCCTGCCTACAACAATCTCGGCAACGCGTATTTGCGCATAGGAGATACCGGGGAAGCCATTGCGATGTACGAAGTCGCCGTCCGCATTGATACGGCGTACGCGCTGGCTTACAACAATTTGGGGAGTGCCCAGCTACTCAATGGCCAACCGCATCAGGCGCTGGCGTGCTACCAACGCGCGCTGCGGATTCGTCCGGACTATGCCGATGCGTATTACGGGCTTGCTATGGCCTATAGGGAACAGGGGCTGCACGCTGAGGCGGGGGAGGCTATGGCTCGGTATGAACAAATTGTCGCGGCTGATGAGCAGTAAATGGACGGTGCTCATTTTGCGTATAAAGGCCGGAATAACTATGCTTAAAAGCCGGGCGGTTAGCTCAGTTGGTCAGAGCGCCTGCCTTACAAGCAGGATGTCCCCAGTTCGAGTCTGGGATCGCCCACCATTCTACAAGCCCCTGAGCAATCAGGGGCTTCACTTTTTCGCAGGTGAGGTCGCATCGTGAAGTCGCCTCCCAACATCGTCTACATTTTCGCCGACGACATGGGCTACGGGGACATGGCCTGCAACAACCCCGATTCCAGAATACCGACCCCCAACTTGGATCGGCTGTCCACCCAGGGCATGCGCTTTACCGACGCCCACGCCCCCTCCAGCATCTGCACTCCCAGCCGCTACGCTCTGCTTACTGGCCGTTACTGCTGGCGCTCGCCCTTGAAGCAGGGGGTACTTTGGGAGTGGGACCCGGCGCTGATCGAGCCAGACCGGCCGACAGTGGCCGGTTTCCTCCGCGAACAGGGCTACCGAACCGCCTGCATCGGCAAGTGGCACCTAGGCTGGGACTGGCCCACCAAGGACGGAGAACCAGCTAACAAAGGAGTTGAACTGGGCGTCCACGACCAGGTACGGATCGAGTTGGGCAAGAACATCGATTTCACCCGGCCCGTCAAAGGCGGGCCTGTTGACCGAGGCTTCGACTACTACTTCGGACAGGACCTGCCCAATTTCCCACCCTATACTTGGCTCGAACAGGATCGCGTACAGGTGCAGCCAACGGAGGAAAAGCCGGAAGACATAGAAGGCTTGCCGTATCCATCCACGTGTCGTCCTGGTGCCATGGCTCCAGGATGGAGTCTAGAGGAGGTGATGCCCGAGTTAACTCGGCGCGTAGTTCGCTACATTGAGGAGTCGGGAGAAGCTCCCTTCTTTCTATACTTTCCCATGACCGCGCCGCACACTCCCATCGTACCCACCGAGCAGTTTCGCGGCATGAGCCGGGCCGGAGAGTACGGGGACTTCGTCTGCGAAGTGGACTGGTGCGTCGGCCAGGTCGTGGAGGCGCTCGATCGCAAAGGTATCGCCGAAGACACTCTGCTCATCTTCGCCAGCGATAACGGCCCCGAAGTCTTCGCCTACAGAACCATCATGCCCGACTATCGTCACTTCAGTAACGGCCATCTGCGCGGTATCAAGTACGATGCTTGGGAGGGCGGCCATCGCGTCCCCTTCATCGCCCGCTGGCCGGGAAAGGTGCCGACCGGCAAAGTGTGCACTCAGCTATTCAGCCTTAGCGATCTGATAGCCACCTGTGCGGAAATACTGGGGGTACCGCTGCCAGCAGGTGCCGGCGAAGACAGCGTCAGTATGCTGCCCCTCCTGTTCCACGGGGACGCTACGCCACCGACCCGCCGCTTTGCCGTGCACCACAGCCTCAACGGCAAGTTCGCCATCCGCTGCGGCGACTGGGTCTTCATCGATTCCCCCAGCGGCGGTGACGCCCAGGAGCCGGACTGGTACAGAGAGGAACGCGGCTACTCAGGCCACGATTTTCCGGGAGAGCTTTTCAACTTGAGAGACGACATCTCGGAACGGGACAACCGCTATGGGGAATACCCCGAGGTGGTCAGGGAGTTGGCCGAGCTTTTGGCCCGGGCCAAAGAGGGCGCCGACCCCAGCGCCGGAGCAGGCGTTGCGCCCGAGCTATTGACGGAATAGCCGGCCGAGTAAGCTCCTGTAGATTTGCGGTTCGGAGCGAAATATTTTTTGCGCTATTACACCCTGAGAAAATGGAGTTTTGCCCAAGCAATGATCTAACTTCTACAGGAGCTATACCATGCCCAATCGCCCCAATATCCTCTTCCTTCTCAGCGATGAACACAGTTTTCGCTTCCTCTCGGCCCGCTCTCCGGAGCGCGGCGGCGAACCCTGTAGCACTCCGACGCTTGACCGCCTCATCCAGCAGGGCGTCCACTTCGAAACCGCCTATTGTCAGATGCCCCTGTGCACGCCTAGCCGCATGTCGATGCTGTCCGGCCGACACTCGCACCGCTGCCCGGTCCTGTGGCCCGACACCCCTACTTTTGCTTCGCACTTGGGGCAGCACGGCTACGCCACGGCCGCCGTCGGCAAGATGCACCTGCAGGGCTCCCGTCAGTACGTCGGCTTTGGGGCTCGCCCCTATGGCGACTTTGACGCGCCCTCGCCAGGTCATCAGAAAGACCCACTTTTTCTCCCCGGGATCCAAGATCACATTTTCATGCCCTCCATCATTGAGGATGCCGGTCTCAGCGATATCCCCGAATCCCTGCTTCAGGAGCAGTTTGTCGTGCGCGAAGCCACGGCTTGGCTGCGCGAACACCGCCACGCCCACCCGGACCAGCCCTGGTTGATGTACACCTCGTTCGTCCACCCGCACTTTCCGATGAACGCACCCCGCCGCTTTTTCGAGCGCTACTATCCGGAAGGGGTTACCCCACCGAAGGTGGGCCGCAACGGGGACGCCCAGGATCACCCCATGACCTTGGAAGCGCTGAGGTCGGATAGCGGTGAGTCCCAAGGGCATCCCGCCGAAGAGATCACTGCGGAGCAGACTCTGCGCGCTCGGGCGGCATACGCTGCCTGCGTAGATCAATTGGACGAGATCATAGGGGATTTTTTAGCGGTCTTGGAGCGCGATGGGCTGCTCGACAACACCGTCATCGTCTATACCTCGGACCACGGCGAACTGGCTGGGGAGCACGGCCTGTGGTGGAAACAGACCTGGCACGAAGCTTCTGTGCGGGTGCCGCTGATCGTTTCCCTACCGGAGCACCGCCGGGGCCAGTTCTCGTCGGCTGAAATCGCCGCGCCGGTGAGTCTGGCCGATATCTTTCCCACGCTCTGCGGCCTGACCGACGCGCCCTTGCTCGACGATCTGGATGGCATTGACTTGGCACCGGCGGTGCGGGGTGATGCCTGCCCGGCTCTGGCAGCACGCCTCGGCGTCATCGTCGGACACTTGGGCAAAGGATACCGCATGATCCGCTCACCGCGCTACAAGTACATTGCCTTCCACACCTATGACGATATAGCCTTCGACCTGATAGACGATCCAGACGAGCAGCGCAATCTGGTAGGCCGCGCCGCAGGGGAGACGGGCGCCGAACTAGAGCAACTCAAGTCTGCGCTCTTCGAGGGCTTTGATTTTGCGGAAGCCATAGAGTCGACTAGGCGGGAAAGCGTGCAATATCACAAGCAGTATCCAAGCCGGGTAAAGCCCCGAACGTCTAACCAGATCATGCGTGGAGACGGGATGCTGGTCGAAGCGGACCAGCCGCTCGATTTTCCAGATGTGGTCAGCCAGGACCCACGCCGGGACTTCAGTGACTGTCCGCAGCAGCGCAGAGCTTCCCGTCGCCGTCGATGAACTTGGTGATTGGAACAACAGTGGAACCGTGAGAGGAAGTGATGTCGCTGGGTTTTCGCTCCACGAAAGGGATGTCCGGGAGTCTTGGTACTGAAGTTCCCTCCCCTTTAGAGACCTCGGCATTCACGCTCAGGGCGTTCCTGCTGGGCTGCGTCTTTTCCTTCTTCGTCTCGGCCGGGTCTGCGTATGGGACCCTCTACCTGCAGGGGTCGTTCATGGCCTTGGGGACCAGTACGGTGGGCGCGGTGTTTCTTCTGGCTCTCCTTACCGGCTTGGTGAATCCCCTGCTCAGACTGGTCCATCCGCAGGCGGGCCTGAGCCAGCAGGAACTGCTGGTGATCTACATCATGATGGTCATGGCCTCCCCGATTCCCACCCTCTTCTGCGCCCGCTTCCTCTCCCAGATCACCGCTCCCTTCTACTACGCCACCCCCGAGAACGATTGGCGCAACCTGATTCAGCCATACATACCCCACTGGTTGATGCCGCACGATGCCAAGGTCTTGAACCCGTTCTACGAAGGGGGAGAACAAGGGCAGTCGATTCCCTGGGAAGCTTGGGTGCCGACGTTTTTGGCCTGGACCCCTTTCGTCTGGGCGCTGTTCTTGGTGATGATTGCCAGCATGATCGTGCTGCGCAAGCAGTGGGTCGAGAACGAACGATTGGTCTATCCCCTAGTACAGGTGCCCTTAGCCATGACCGAGCAAGGTGGGGCGGGCGAGCGCATCCCTCCTTTCTTCAAGAATCCGGTGATGTGGGCCGGCTTTGCAGTACCGTTTCTCTGGGGCACGCTGCACGGGCTCTACAACTACTTCCCGGATGTGTTCCTCATCGCCGAGGAAATAGACATGGTCCGTTTGATCGTGCCCATCTTTCGCGACACTTCAGAGTTACACATCAAATTGCGGCCCAATATCCTGGGATTCTTCTACTTCCTCAAGACGGAGGTCGCCTTCAGCCTGTGGTTTTTCAACCTGTTGTTCAACATAGTGCGGGGAATTTTCGGAGTCCTTGGCATCACCAGTTCGGAGACCCTCGGAGGCGGCCACGCGGTGCAGGATCCGATTCTGGCGCACCAGTCGATGGGGGCGATGTTAGTGCTGTTTTTAGGCGGCCTGTGGGCGGCGCGCAAGCACCTGAAGGAGGTTTTCCGCAAGGCCTTTACTGGGGATCCGACGGTGGATGATTCCGGAGAGATTCTCTCCTATCGGACGGCGGTGATCGTCCTGATTACCGGCAACTTGGTGCTAGTGGGATGGTTGTGGCTAGCGGGCATGCCTTTGTGGGTGGCGCTGAGTTTGCTCTTCTTAGCGGCAGTGATTATCTACGGCTATACCCGAGTGGTGGCTGAAGGTGGACTATCGGATGGTGCGCCGCCGGTAGTGCCAGCCGGCATCTTAGTGTCGGCGGTGGGTTCGTCGGCAATCGGGTCGCAGGGTCTGGTCATTTTGGCGACGACCTATTTCTGGACGGCCGGCGTGCGCAGTTTCGTGATGACTTCGTGTGCTAACGGCCTCAGGTTGGGGGAGGAGTTTGAAAGCGGCAAAAGACCGCTGTTCTGGGCTTTGGTCCTAAGTGTGGTGATAGCCTTGGCCGGGTCGATCTGGGTGATCATGATCCTCAGCCATGAGTACGGGGCTCTCAATCTGAGGATATGGTCGCAGAGGGATGCCTACGACTACATGGGGAATATGATTCACTCGCCGAAAGCGCCGCACCTGTGGGGCTGGATCAACACTGGGATCGGGGCCGTTATCATGTCGGGCTTGATGATCGCCCGCTGGCGCTATGTGTGGTGGCCGCTCCATCCCCTAGGGTATCCGATCGGTCCGATATGGATCATGACCGCTCTGTGGTTCAACATGTTTTTGGCTTGGCTGATCAAGGTGCTGGTACTCAAGTATGGGGGGGTGGGACTCTACATGAAAACCCGTCCCTTTTTCTTTGGCATGATCCTAGGACACATCTCACCAGGAGGCTTCTATCTCATCATCGACCACTTTACTGGTATGACCGGCAATGTGATCTTCTGGGGATGATTTGTAGGATATCAAACTCGTTCCAAAGCATAGAATATTTACTTGTAAAACTGGAAATGTAAAGTTATCTTGCTGGGCAAATGTAAACATTCTTGATCCATTGCCCGAAAGGAGGTCCCTGCGCAGAGCTTGAGGTGGATTCACGTGGTGGAGGAGAGAAAATAATCTCTAACACTCTCATTAGGAGGACATATTGCTAATGAAGAAATTCACGTTGATGCTTTTAGGATGCGTGCTGTTCCTCGGTCTGAACACGTCGGTCACAGGGCATACGAATGAAGAATATTTCATGCCCCAGGTGCCTGATCCCGGCGCGATCACAATCGATGGGAACGAGGACGACTGGGACTGGATGGAAGAGGATTTCAAGATAGGGTTGGATCAGACGTGGGACAGTGTTACAGGGGATGTTCAAAGGGACGGCTTAGATTTTTCTTGGTTCGCTGGGTGGAGTGCGCCGCCCGACAATCGAGTATATTTCTTCATCAGAGTTCAGGACGATACCCTGCGGCTCCTTGAGGAGGATCAGAAACGCTGGTGGAGCGACGACCATGTGCAAATCTACATTGACGCCGACCACTCAGGCGGGAACTTCTTGGGGGAAAATCTCGATCAGGTTTACAATGGACAGCGCTACCATCTCCGCATCAAGCCACTTCCCGGCCAGCCGGTGGCCTATAACAGCCTGCTCGAGTATATCGACCTTCCGGAAATAGGTTGGAGTTCGGACCTGTACAATGGCGAGCCCACAGAGTGGTTCGAAATCGCTTGGACGTTGCTGCCGTCAACGGCCGGTCATCTATCGACCAACATTACCTGGACCATGGAGTTTCGCGCTGCTTTATGGGATATTCATAACACAAGCCCGGAGACAAGCATAAGGCATATTTTCCACCCCGATAAGATTATTCACTTTGGGGCGCGAGTTGGCGACAGTGACGGAGAAGGGGCTAAACATAGAATGGTCATGATTGGTGCTCAACCCCAAGCAGGCCAGAAGGCACAGTATCATCCCGACTGGATTTTGCTGGAAGCGGAAGAGCCCGCGACTGCGGTAAGATCCACCTCTTGGGGCCGGATCAAGAGCCATCTGGGCCTTCAATTGCGCTAATGAAGTGGTTGTGAAGAGGAAGATGCACTCGGCCCACCACTTCAAGCCCCTGAGCAATCAGGGGCTTTTTTAATAGACCACGGCGAGGCTGTGTTCTTGTGCCCATTGTCCGTGGTCGGTTTTGGCGCGCACTTGCACGACGTATATCCCGGGTGCGACGAGTTGGTCCTTTGTGTCGCGCCCGTTCCACATTGCTTGATGGCGGCCGTTGAGCTGTACACCGAGGGTTTGCCGCCAAGTGGAGCGCCCGTCGAGCGCGTAAATTTCTAGTTCTACCTCGGCGGGGGTTAGCAAGCGGAATAAGTTGTACTGGATCGTTACGTGGTCGTTGATGCCGTCGCCCTGCGGGGTGAACGCGGTCGGCTGCACCTGTATAGCGCCCAACACCTCATCTAATGCCCCTCCGATGGCGACCATGCGCAGTTGATTCGTGCCCAGAGCGTCGCTGGCGTCACCCCCTTCTACTTGCTGTGGCAGACTCTGTTCAGTGCGTGCGAACACCTCGGCTTGCACAGTGCTCGAAGCCGTGTACATGATGGTTTCCAAATGTAAGCGCAGCGTTTGCATGCCTCCGTCGCGGATGGGTTCAGGCAAGTAGATCGCTAGGCCCTCGGGTTCGGCGATTACGCTGTCGGCATTCACTGGCTGCAAGGGATCGCCCATCTCCAAGCCGAGCAGGGCACCCGCGCTAGGCAGGGTTAAACGCACCGCGTCAAATCCGGCTTGTTCCGCTGCAAACTCAGCCCGCAGGTCGCAGACCAACTCGATTTTTTGCCCGGCTGGCACCTCGGCGATATGGCCTATGGGTTGTAGGTCACCGGTTGCGGCTACCTCGCCTACCACCCGCTCGGCCAGCAGTGGAGAATACTCAATCGCCAGCGAATCCAAGCGCGTAAAATCCCACAGCGTTTCGGTTGCTAAGGTCAGTCGTAGCTGCAGGTAGCGGCCGCTCGGTACTCGGGGTAGCTCGCCGGAACGGCGCAGCGGTGGCGACCAAAAGCTCCAGTTGTCCGCGTCGTCGATAATGGGGCCGCGCCAGCCTACGGCTGGGGGATCCCAAGGCCAGGTGCGCTGCTTGAGCCGTTCGTATGCGCTTTGCGTTACTTCCACGAGTTGGCCGATGTCGTCGTACCCGTGATAGCCGGTGGGTGTGGGGTCTAGGCCAGTTTTGATTTCTATTTGCGCGGATGTGGGTGCGTTGGGTGCGGATGCGAGTTGGTCGCCTGCGCGCCGCCACTTGCTCGCGCCAAAGCGCACGTGCCCGATGTTGACCACTTGGCCGAGGTCGGCTACCTGAGACGTCCAGATCGCTCGGGGCGGGAATCCCCGGCCGGACACCTCTAGCTCAGCCAAGGCGAACCTGTTGTAGAACCGGCCGATGTCTGGGAAGAAGTAGATGCGCAGAAAGCGCAGGTATTGCAGTGGAAACTCGATATTTACGACGGCTTCAGTGTTCAGATCGACGCTGGCTAGCAGGATGTCCAAAGGTCGGTAGTGGGTGCCCTCTTCCCTTGCGACACCCACTGGATCAAGGCTGCCGGAGAGTTCGTATTTGGCAAAGGCGAAGTTGGGGCGATATGGCTCTTGGGTGAGCGCGTCTCGGCCCTCGGGTGGATAGAAGGCAAAGCGATCCACTGGCACGGGCACGCCGAGGTCAATGGTGTAGAATTCGTTAGACTCGGAGTAGGTTTGCGCCGCAAAGAAAGTCGTGAGGTCGCCATCGACAAAGTCGCGTGGCTCAGCGCGTGGGCGGAGGTAATTGATGCCGCGCCAGATGCGGACATCCCCCAAGCGATACGTGGATTCTCCGGGGGATCGCCAGCGATACCAAGGCCCTAATTGGGGGAGCAAGTTCTCGCCGGGTTTGAGTTCGCGCGGCTGGAGTACGGACGGGTCGCTCGTGTCGTCCATCATCCTGTTTTGCCACGTCCACTCCGCCCACGGCTTCGTGCCGCCGAGGCGAAACTCATCTACCGCCCATGAACGCGCCGATAGACCGCTTAGCATTAATGCAAGAGCGAACGCATATCGCATGGGGGACCTCTTGTGGAGATTTTCAGCAGCTTAGCGGCTCTAGTGGCCAACAGAAACTTCCCCTAACCACTACCAGAACGGAGCGTCTGTGTCAATAGAAACTTCGTCGTTGCGCAGGAAGAGCTCTATTAGGTCCCACGCGAGTAATTGGCACTAGCGCTCTCCCGCAAGGGAACGCGCTGGCCGCAGCCCGAAGAAAGCTGCCATGACCAAGCCACTCGCAATCCGCGACGCGCAGGCTAAGCCAAAGACGGCCCCGTAGCCATAGTCGAGGATGAGTATGCCGCCGATGAGGCTGCCGAGGAAGTTCAGAAGTTGGAAGCCGCAGACGCGGAGGCCCTGGATCCGCGCCCAGAAACGCCGGGGCAGTACTTGGGTGGAGAAGTGCTGGTCGGATGGGTTGTCGATGACTTCGCCGATGCGCACGAGCAGGAACATGGGTATGGCCAACGGCAGGCTGATGAAGGCCCCCATGATCCCGAGGGCACTGCCGCCCATAATGCGGGACGGGAGAATGGTCAGCGTTGGTCCGAAGCGGCGCACCAGCGTCGGCGCGGCAAAGGTCGCTGGTAGGCCGGCGAGTTGGCTGAGGAAGAAGATCGCACCGATCGCAGCCGGACCGACACCCAGTTCGGCTTCGAAGAATACGTTGAAGAAAGGATACGTCAGTCCCATAGAGAAGCCGCGCGTGCCGCTCAAGGCGGTAATAGCGGCAAAGACGCGCCACGGAGAGGCCATTGGCTCGGTCTCGTCCGGCGACTTTCGAGCTTCGGCGTGCTTAGGGCGACGCCGGGTTGGCGCGGGTGCTCTTTCGCGGTGGGTTTGACCGGATGCGTACAACAGCGGCACGACGGCGATGAGCGAACACGCCGCGCCGAAAAACAGCGCATAGCGGAAGGGCTCAGGAACCTCGGTGGAAAGGCCGAGGAAGTATCCCATGACCCCGGGCATGAAGCCGCCGACTAGGCTCAAGAGCATGCGGACGATTATTTGCAGGGCCGACCAAATGGCGAGGGCTTCGGCGCGCCGCGCTGGATGGGCGTTGTCCGAGAGGAAGGGCACGTGGTTGACCCAGACGAAGGCCATGGCCACGCCGCCGACAAACGAGAATGCCAGCAGTGCGCCCGGCGACGTGGTCAAGCACAGGCCCAACTGGGAGATGGCCAGCAGCAGGCCCGAGGCTATGAGGAAGGGCTTACGGCCGAGGCGGTCGCTCAGGATGCCGGTGGGCAGTGCTAGCAGGCCGCTCGCCAGCGGTGCCATGCTGGCGACTTGGCCGATGAAATCCTCTTGGTAGCTCAGGCGCAGGAGATAGAGATTGTACAGCAGGGAAAAGAGCGCCATGCCGGCGTTGATTGAGGTGCCAAAGGCGAAAAACAGCCGGACATTGCGGTTGAATTCCCGCAGTCGAAAGCGGCTTAGGGCGTGGCCGATGAGCATCCGGCGTGGCGTCTTGCAAAGACCTCGACAGCCTTTTGCACGACGATCTTTGCGGTGTGAACCCGCTCGGCAAAGGGCAGTTCCATGCCGGTCTCAATGGTGAAGGCTAAGCCGTAGGTGTTCGCGGCAAAGTCAGCCAGGTTGAGGCCCTCGCCGCGCTGTTGGGGATTGAGCCAGAAGACACTGGGCGGCCCCTTGGTGAAGAAAGACCCGGGCAAATAATTGTCCGGGGCGAGGGGCGCACCGGAGGCCGCGACCTCGGCGATCATCTCGCTGGCCATGGTCTCCTCCCATGCTTGGTCGCTGGGAGTGCGCTGGTGCCGCGCCGAAAACCAGAAGAAGTCGCCTCCGTGCTCGTGGAGGTCCAGCGTCAAGCCGGGCTGGATGGCGGCCATTAGGTCGCGGGTGCCGCGCGGCTCGACGGGTGCCCAAAGGGTGTCGTGGAAGCGGTTTAGGTGGAGGATTTCGCCGGCGGGGGTAATCACCAGTGTGTACGCGCGCTCGACGCCGGGATTGCTGGCGGGGAAGTAGAGCCGTCGGCCCTTGAGTGCTTCGATCCAAGTCTCCACGGGTCGGTTGTATAGGTTGCGAGTCGCGTAGCCGTACTCGCCGATCAGGGCGACCACAGTGTCGCCTTCTTCATAGAGGACTTCGCCGCGCTTTCTGAGCAAGGGGGCGATGTCGTCGAGGCCGCCGAGGTTTGGGGCTTCGTCTAGGCTTAGGCCGAGGGCGTAGGCGAGGCCGTTCATGCCGATGGGGTCGCGGCTGGGAATGGTGTAGAGCTGGTGCTCGGTCTCGATCTCGTCAATGAGGGCGTAGGCCGCACCGACGCCGGCTTGTTCGGTGGCGTGGCTGCCGGCGCTGATGAAAATGGCCGGTGTTTTGTCGCCGCCGCTTTTGACCGCGACAATGGGCTGTCCGTCGGGCGCGCGGCCGAGGATCTGTGGAGTGTGGCCGTTGTCCTGGATACAGGTGAGTAAGTCGGCGTAGCTAGCGAATGGCTGCATGGCGTTTAGGCACACAGGGGATGCGCCATTTCCATTTGCTCGCGGCGGAAGGGGACGTCGATCTGGCCGTCTTGGTTGATGGTCGCCATTTTGGCCCGCGCCTCCAGCCACAGTCGGTGCCACTCGGCCGGGTCGCGCAACTCGCTGTCTGGGTCGCGGCGGCTACGAGCGACAAACCCAGGGAAGGCGATGCGTCCGGTGGGCTGGTCGGTGGGATTGTAGCGCAGGTCAAAGCTCCAGCGGACCTCGTCGCTGACGTTGGGATAGGACCCGTGGACGGTCTGCTTGTGGACGCAGATGACGTCGCCGCGCTCGACCGGCAGGGGAATGGCTCGATCAGCCGCGAAGAGCTTTTCCGGGACTTGGGTTGCGCCGGCGAATTGTGGTGCGTTGTCCATGTAGTTGGAGCAGTGCGGCAGTAGCCCGCTTTTGTGCGAGCCAGGAGCGACCATCAGCGGCCCCTTCTCGATGGGCGTGTCTTGGAGCGAGAACCACACAGTCAGCATTTGCGTGTCGTCAGCCTCCTCAGTTACGACGCCGTGGTCTTGGTGCCATTGGGTAGCGCCGAGGACAGCGTTGCCGAACTGGTTTTTGGGCAGATGATGCTCGGGCGGTTTGATGCGCACGTGCTGGACGGGGTTGGAGTAGATCTCCGGGCCAATCAGCGACTCGACGACGTCGAGCAGGTTCGGGTCGGTGAAGGCGCGGAAGACGGCCGGTCCGGCCCAGAAGGGAGTGTCGGGCTGGACGTTTTGGAAGGGCAGAGAGAAGTCGAAGAACTGGCTGTGGATGCGGCCAGTTTCAACGCAGATCTGGATGTAGCGGTCGCCGAACTCGAGCTCTTCGTAGCGCGAGGAGATTTCGCCTTGAGCGTAGAGATCGTCGGCCAAGCTGTCGAGGACAGTGGCATATTCGTCGATGACTGGGTCGAGGGTGGTGGTCGGATCGAGGACGCCTTTGACGACGACGTAGCCTTCGCTGGAGAAGTGATCGAGTTGGCTGGGGGTGAGCGCGGGCATGGTTTTTCCTCCAATGGGTGCGCGGTTGGTGGACGACGAGTGTGTTGTCTCTACAATAACAAGGGCCATGTATAAGAGGCAAGCGCAGATTGGAGGGAGAAGTGCGATTCGATATACTATGACTTTGCGTCGCTTGCGGTGGGGAACGCCAGCCGAGGCGACCGATGTCATAGGAGACCCCATGGCTTGCAAAGTATTCCTCCACGCCGCCGCTGTGCTATGGCTAGCCGGTTCGCTCGCTGCCGAGCAGCTCCGCTTTGACGCGGTTGATGAGTGGCGGACTTGGCGTTTGCCGTTGGGGATTGTTGCACTCGACGACGCTGGGATTATCCGCCCGGTCGAAATC
>VXZF01000065.1:13686-14654 GCA_009845645.1 Gemmatimonadota bacterium
CTTTAGCGGTGGGGTTCGCGCGGCTGGCTCCAATGCGCTGGCTGCGACGCGAGCCATTGACGGAGATCGGCTGACCGGCTGGAGTCCCGACTTGGCCGGCGATTTAGACGATTGGTGGATCGAGATCGACTTGGGACGAGCCGTGGCCGCGCGCCGGGTGGCGCTGACCTTTTTGGAGAGTGCGCCGCCGTGCGCGCTGTTCGACGTGTTGCTTTCCACTGGGGAGCTAGCCATTGATGTGGTCGGCAACCCCATTGAAGGCAGCCTCGTGTACCGCGTGAAGGAACGCTTCAAGGAAAATGAGCGGCAGCAGATTGCGCTGGACTTGGACCTGGTGCGCGATCCATTTGTGCAATTTATCCGCGTCGAAATGCTCGACTGTGGAGCCGGGGCCGCACTGGCCGAAGTGGAGGTCGAAGCCATTGGCGACAATCTCTCCTTGGATCTGGCGGCCAAAGGCGGGGACTTGGAAATCATCGTCGATATCGACGGCTTTGGCGATGCTGCGTCGTTTGCCAACTCGCTGCCGCTGGCCGACGGTCGGTTTTCTCTGTGGACGGAAAACCGCCGCATCAACCGCCCGGTTGATGTGATCTCGCGCATGACCTTGGACTTGGGCGCGGTCTATTGGGTGGATTTGGTGCGCATCGTGGGGAATTTTTTGTCGCGGCCTGGGCAATTCCGCTTCAACTTTGACCGCTACGAGGTGCTGACCTCGGATGGGTCGCTGGCACCGAATGGCACGCGCATCTGGCACCGGCAATTTGCAGGTAAAGCTACCACATCCAATCGCCAGCTCGGGATCGCCAATCACCACTTTGCGCCGATTGAGACGCGCTACGTGCGGGTCGAGTGGGTGTTTTGGGATGCGGCCTGCGCGGCCGCTTGCGTGGGCTGCGGTATTGTGCCGCCCTGCCAGTTTTGGGGTGGCACGCGCGAGTTACAGGTTTTTGGCGAGGGCTATCCGC
>VXZF01000183.1 GCA_009845645.1 Gemmatimonadota bacterium
CACACGCCGCAGGCAGGCCGCAAGCCCTCGTAGCAGGTGTGAGTTTCCCCGTGGGGAACGCCGAGTTTGAGCCCGACGGCCACGATATCTCGCTTCCACAGCTTGACAAAGGGGACGTGGATCGCCCACGGCGCGTCGTGGGCAGCCCCCAAGCGCAGGCTCTGTGCGAGGCTCTCGTAAAAGGGACGCCGGCAGTCTCGGTAGGCCGCGTAGTCGTCTTTGACCGGGGCCATATATAGATCGGTAATGCCCTTGGTTGCGCAATACGCCGCCGCCAGCGTCGCAAAGAGCATGTTGCGGAAGGGAACCACAGTGTCGCGTTGGCGTTTAGATTCAGCAGTGGGCACGTCCAGCGTGGGATCGGTCAGCGGGTTGCCCCCTAGGGCTGCCAAGTCCAACGCCAGCGTCTCGTGAGCCGCAACCTCGGCGCAGCGGGCAAGGCGGGCGGCGCATTCCAGCTCGACGCGGTGGCGCTGGCCGTAGTCAATGCTAATGGCGTGGATAGGGCCTTGTTGCCGCGCTTTCAGCCACCAAAGCAAGGTGGTCGAGTCCATGCCGCCGCTGAGTAAAATTGCCGTCATAGAGGATAAAATAGGCCACTGCGCAAAAAACGTAAGCCTTGCGCGCGGGCGCATCCTTTGTATTGACAGTATTTTGACTCAGTTGGATATTCAAAAAATGTCAATTTATGTAAGGTAATTCACGCTATGAGTGATATGCCCCCCCGCAAAAGGCCCACTCGGCTACAGCGGCTCCGGCGCACGATAATGGCCGGCCTGACGATTATCGTACCCCTGTGGCTTACTGGTTGGGTGCTCAAGTTCCTGTTCGACTGGGCCGACGGCTTCTCCGCGCCGTTGATCGGCCAAGTGGCTAAGCCGTTCGGCTACGAAGAGTTCCACATCCCCGGCTTGGGCTTTATACTGACCTTTATCATCCTGTGGGTCGTCGGTGCGCTCGCCACCAACGTAGTTGGCCGCAGCCTGTGGCAATTCGCGCGCGAAATGCTAGAGGGCCTGCCGTTGGTGCGCACGATCTACGCGCCCATACAGCAACTCATGGAGTCGCTGACCTCTCCGGGCAAGGCCGGCTTCGAGAAAGTCGTGCTCGTCGAATACCCGCGCATCGGGATGTGGACTTTGGGCTTTTTGGCCGGCAACGTCCCCCGCGAAGACGAGGCAGTGCCGGCGCACAGCATCTTCGTGCCCACGGCCCCCAATCCCACCACCGGCTTCATGCTCATCGTGCCGCCCGAACAATTGCGTCCCACCGATCTCCGCGTTGAAGAGGCCCTAAAAATGATCGTTTCGGCTGGCGTCGCTGTGCCCCCGGCTCTTGCTCTTCCTGCTGAAGCTGAAGAGAAGATCTAATTCCCCGATCTTGCGATTTTCAGGTGCTTTCGTTATTCTGCTAGAAACTTTGAGCGTTCCTTTAGCGTCTCAATAGAGGTCCTTCGCTTATTGAGGAGATGAGGAGATGTTTTCGTTTCTTTTTAATCCGTTTTTCATTGTGCCGATGATCTTGGTCGCTTGGGCCCAGATGCGGGTCCGCAGCGCCTTCAAGAAGTACAGCCAAGTGGCTTCGGCCGCGCAGCTTTCAGGCGCTGAGACCGCGCGGCGCATCCTGCACCAGCAACGCATCTACGACGTGTCGGTCGAGGAGACGGGTGGGATGCTTTCCGATCACTACGACCCCCGCGCCAAAGCCGTGCGCCTCTCTTCGGACAACTTCCACGGGCACCATCTAGCCGGCTTGGCCGTGGCAGCGCACGAGGTCGGCCACGCCATCCAACACGCCCACGGCTACGCGCCGCTCAACTTTCGGCACGCGATCCTACCTGTCGCCAACTTGGGCTCGTCTCTGGGCTTTCCCCTGATTATAGCGGGGATGTTCTTCGGGGCCACCGGCCTGATGAATATCGGCATCATGTTCTTCGCCGGTGCAGTGCTGTTCCAACTCGTCACCCTGCCGGTGGAGTTCAACGCCAGCTCGCGGGCCATGGCCATCCTCTCGCAGGGCTACCTAGCCAACGACGAGGTGCGCTCGGCCCGGCGAGTGCTCAATGCCGCGGCCATGACCTATGTGGCAGCCGCCGCGACCGCCGTGCTACAGCTAGTGGGTTTTTTGCTGATGCGCGGCTCAGACGAATAACAGCAGACGCGGCAAGAAGCTTCGAGGCCCCTCGCCCTTGCGGGCAGGGGCCTTTTTTTGTTTATGGGCTAGCAACTGCGTTTCGCTATATTATGCTCCTATTGTCGTCTATAAAAGGGGACTCTTTTTCCTCCCCTATGGTGTTATATATGGCACACGTCTTCCATCCTACTTACCACAGGAGAGTGCGAGCATGACTTTACTGGTATGTGCATTGCTCGTCAGCGCGGCGGTCGCCGGTGCCGATGTGTATTTCGAGGAAGAGGTCGTCAATCGAGGCTTTGGCAAAGACAAAACTGGAGCGCGCAAAACGACCAACAAAATCTACATCAAGGGCAAAAGCCAGCGGGTCGAGCAGCGGATTGAGGCTGACG
>VXZF01000651.1 GCA_009845645.1 Gemmatimonadota bacterium
GCCATGCCCGGCTGGCCATCGCCGCGCTCAAAGCTGGCAAACACGTTGCATCGGCTGTGCCCGCCGTGTGGGGATCACTGGAGGATGCGGATGCGCTCTTTGCCGCGGCCAAGACTGCCGATCGCAGCTACATGATGTTTGAAACCTCGTACTTCCACGAAGATCTCTATAACATGCGGCAGTTATACCGATCCGGCGCGCTGGGAAAAGTCGTTTACGCAGAGGGTGAATACTGGCACTACTTCCCGACGCCGCTGGCCGCGCACGAGAGCTGGCGTACTGGGGCTCCCCCGCAATGGTATCCTACGCACTCCAATGCCTACTACATGGGCGTCACCGGCGGGAGCTTCACCGAGGTTTCCTGCATGGGCGTGCCCAGCAGCATCGATCATCTGAAGGCTGCAAGCAACCGCTACGGCAACCCGTTTGGCACTGAAATCGCGCTATTTCGCACCAGCGACGGCGGCATGGCGCGGATGGGGGTTAGCTGGGACACGCCGGGTGTCGGCGGGGAGACGGGCCGGATTCGCACGGAGAAGGGGACCTTCTACGGCGCGTTCCAGAATGACGGGCAGGACTCTGTGCCGACAACATTCAAGCGCCCGCCTCTTCCTCCAGGGGTGGAGGCCGGCGGGCACGGCGGCTCCCACGGCTACCTGATGTGCGAGTTCGTCGAGGCGATTCTGCTGGACCGCACGCCTCTTATCGACGTGGCCCAAGCACTTAACATGACGGTCAGTGGCATCGTCGCGCACGAATCGGCGCTGAAGGACGGCGAACTGCTGAAGATTCCGCAGTACACCTTGTGAATCCGTTGACTAGAAGCGGTTTCACAACTTGAGAGGGGCTCAGGTGTAAAACCGCTTCTACACACAATGTCCTCCTTTAGGCTGACGCCTCACGCCCAAACCGCTCGATAGCCTCTAGGGTCTTGCGCACATCGTCCCAGGTAGTAGTGTGGTTGACGATGCACATCCGTAGCGAAAACTGTCCGTGGAGTAGGGTCGATGATACGAAGGAGTGGGTGTCCCAAAAGACGCGGGCGAGCACCGTCTTGTTGATCTCGTCAAGGGATTTCTCGTCGAGGTCAGTGTCGGCGGGGTTGACCCGGAAGCACACAATGCTCAGCGACGCAGGGGTCAACATCTCTAGGGTCTGGCTCGCTTGGACGTACTCTTCGGCTCGGTCTGCCAGCTCCATTCCCTTTGACACGGCCTGCCGAAACGCGGCCATCCCAAAGGTTTGCACTGACATCCAAATCTTCAGCGCCCGCACCGAACGGCTCAGTTGCAAGCCGCGATCCGAGAAGTTCGGGTGATTTGCGCCCCATATCGTGTCTTGGAGCATGTCGTGGCGAACGCCGAAAGCGTGCTCAAGCGTGCTCAGATCCTTCACCAGTAGGCAGCCGGCCTCATACGGCTGGAAGAACCATTTGTGCGCATCTAGCCCAATCGAATCGGCGCGCTCAATCCCATGCAGTAGCTTTTTGCCCCGCTCGGTCACGACTGCGAAGCCGCCATACGCCGCATCGATGTGCAGCCAGATGCCTTCCGCCTCGCAGTAGTCGGCCATGGCCCCGATCGGATCGATAGCTCCGGTGCTGCCCGCGCCGGCGTTGGCGCACACCGCGATGGGATTGAACCCCGCTGCGCGGTCGTCGGCCACGGCGCGCGCGAGCGCCTCCATGTCTAGGCGAGAGTGCTCGTCGCTCGGAAGCAGGCGTATGCACTCGGGTCGCACGCCGATAATCTTGGCCGCACGGACCTGTGCGCTATGGCTCTGGTCGCTCATGTACACAGTCATCCGCTCGGGGTGGCCGACTGCTTCTCGCGCTGCGACAAAGGCGTCGAGGCTGGCCGCCGAACCGCCGCTCGTCAACAGCCCGCCAGCGCTCTCTGGATAGCCGAGCCAGCGCCGCAACCAGTCGATGACGACTAGTTCTAGCTGGCTCGGGCCGCTCGCGACCAACCAAGTGCAGGCATTGGCGTTGTATCCGGCGGCCATGAAGTCGGCGAGTACTCCGGGCCAAGTGGGCGCTGTCGGGACAAACCCAAAGCAACGCGGGTGGTCCAGCCGCGTCGCAATGGGGAGAACATCTCGTGCGGCCTGCTCAATGACTTCCGCCGCTGGCCGACCCGCCTCGGGTGGCTCCTCTACCAGCCAATTCTCGAGTTCGCGGCGGAATTCTCCTTCCCAAGCATTTTCTTTGGGCAGGCCGTCGATCCGCTCCACCACGAGTTCTGCGGCCTTGCGCGCCAGATCAAGCATCTGTTCGGGTGCCATCTGGAGGCCGTTGCTGTGTTCACCGGCTTCTCGTTTTCTCTCTGATTGTCCCATTCTATCCTCTCGTCTGTGTACCCAAGTGCATTTCAACTGAGATAGTGCTTGGCCTCTTTGCCCACCAACTCCCGCAGGTCGGGGTCGTCAATGCAGAAGATGAGGAAAATTTTGGCTTGGTCCAAGTTGTGTAGCAGTCGTCGCTTCCGGTCGGCTACTTGAGGTAGAGCAATCGCCGCGTCTGCGC
>VXZF01000152.1 GCA_009845645.1 Gemmatimonadota bacterium
GTCTGAGGAAGAGGAAGAGAAGTACAAGGAAAAAGAGAGGAAAATTCGTGAGGCACTAGAGTCGTTATCTGAAGCCGAAAACAAGATTCTCGCTGGACTAACGGAAGCAGATGGAAACCTGAACATGCTCTCGCGTCTTGCATTCTTTCTTCTCGCCGGCAAACCGATTGCGCCGGCTGCACAAGCCCTCGTACAATGGAGCTTCGCCAATGCGATCAATACCGACCTCATGCCCCCAGATCGAGAGTTCAAGCACCTTGTTCGATTCAATAATGTCGACTGGTCCGATGCCCGTGTCGCACTGTTGGAAGAAGCCGATGTCTTGAGGCAAGAGGAGATTTCGGTCACGGGTAAGTGGGCGCTTGTCAATATCTTACAAGCAACAGGCAACACCGAAGACGCCAAGCAGGCAAGGATACTAGTAGAGGAACTGACCAAGGATCATACCTATTTTCCTAGTTGGAGACGCGTGGAGGATTATTGCTCAACCGACCCTTGCGATCCTACATCGGAAAAACCCGATAACGTGAAGCAAACGGCACAAAACTATAGAGGCATTGACGTTAAGAAGCTTCGATTAAGCAGGAGCACTACCTCCGAAGATCATTTTTTCGCTATGGCCCGGCCGGGGATGGCTCGTTTCGAGGCTCAAGTGGCTATAGCCAAGCACAGGGAATTTGCTCAAGATGTTGTGCGTCGGCAGGGTTGGCTACGGTACTTAGGATTATTCGAGCTTCTTGACCACAATGCGCTGCTGACAAGAGAGAACAGACTTAAACTCTTGAAAAGCTGTCTGAAGACCCCTGGTGGCCTCCGCACGGCTGCAAACGCGGCGGTCAGATTTTTCAGACAGCTTCTGAGATGGAAAAAAAGCGGAGGTACAAATGAAAGTGATCTATCCGAGCAGGACCGATGGAGTATCTCCCAATATTGTCTTCTCCTCGCCTTCCCATTTCTGAGTGGTCGAGAACAGATAGATGCCCTGTTATCCGGATCCTCTGAGTGTAGTATACTCGCAGATCTTATGGATGTCGCAAAACCTTTGGAGGAGCAAGTATTCGACGATCTTTTGAAATCGGCTTGCCAGAATGGGGACGAACACACACAGTTTGTGCTTCTGGGATTTGCGAGAGAGACATCAACGCCTATTTCTATCAACTCTCGCAAGCATATCGCTCACCTTTCAGAAGCTCAATCTGAACCAGTTCGTGTTCAGGCTTTGGGCATCATTGCCCAGCTTGGCGACGAAACCCTTCTTGCCGAAGTAGCCTGTGGCGACTGGCGGGTTTCGGAGAGCAAAGAGTATGAGGCTTTCTATGGCTCTGCTATACTGGTTCAGGCAGCGGCGCATGGCATTATCGAACACAGCGACGCGCTTGACCGTATGTCCTCCGATTTCTATGGCCGAGCGGTAGTGGAATGGAGCCAA
The DNA here is from genome assembly GCA_009845645.1 of Gemmatimonadota bacterium. GTDB lineage: Bacteria > Latescibacterota > UBA2968 > UBA8231 > UBA8231. The sequence continues at coordinate 1,430 of VXZF01000152.1, forward strand.
CAGGGAATGCAGAACGCCGCGAGTGATGTTGCTTTACACGTACACGCCTCGGTTTGTCGCGTCACCAATCTGGAAGTGGATATCGCCGCACCCGATATTGAGATGCGTATTGGCTACGAGGAAAGGTCCGATTCGCTTCTCAGCATCTCAGACAGGCCGGCCGATCTGGCTGATCAATGGAATCGGTTTGCGGAAAGTGATGAGGAACTTGTAGAGAGACAGAATCGCAACCAAGAGACTTACCGGGCATTCAGAGACAAGCTGACTGCCCAAGAGGCTCACATTATTCTTGACCACCTTGGGCGTGACGGGCTTGGTACTTTCTGTTCAATTGCTGAGTCCAACGAGGACTTAGCGAATCAGTGGTACGATATGTTCATCGGCTTGGACAAGGTCCGGCTACCTGTAGTTCACAATCTTGTTCTTCTTCTCGCCCATGCGTTGGGCAAGCAATGCCCAGAAAAGGCGGCCAAACTATTTCGCATTGTCCAGGATGGTCATCCCTTGATTCGCCTTACTTTTGGCCGTGCGGCTGTATCTCTGGATGCTATGGCGGTCTGGGGCGGCCCGGACACAGAGATTCTAAACGATTTGCGTTTTGAACGCCTAGACAGGTCGACGAACGACTACGAACTCTCGCAAGAGGTCCTCGTCGCACATCTGAATGACAAGCAAAACCTGCTACGCCAGTATATCGGTACCAAATTAGAGATAGAAGAACCTGTTGAAATAGCTCGTGCGATCATGGTTGCTGGTTTCTCAGACAACAGTGAATTCAATGACGATGTGCTCGACCGCTATCAGGACATGGACTATTTCATTGGAGATGCACACAACGCTGCACGGTACGCTTATGACCGGAATACTTGGGCAAGACATTGGTTCGCTCAGATGTGCGAAGCAGATGAGGCCGATGAATTCTGGCGCTTTTCCATTTTGTTCGCAAAGATCGTTGACGGAAGATACGAATTCTGGCGATCAGAGTACGAAGACCGCAATGAACCGATGCGGTTATTTTGGCCCAGAGTCAGAAGCAAGCTACGGAATCGATTCAAAAAATGGGAGGATCTCCGCAACAAGAAACTGTTCGGCGGCGACGCTCCATCAAAGGTTTTTCTTTTTTAGGTTGGAACTAATCCAGAGAATTTCGATCAACGAGGACAGAGTGCATCGGCAACCTATCCTGCTCCCGACAGCAAATGCGGAATCGCCACATGGCGCAGCCGCCCGTCCGTGCTGGGGATGCTCGACACATCGTTTGAGGCCACCAAGCCCAACAGCAGCGGCTTGTCCAACAAGTCCTCCAAACCGCGCAGGTGGCGAAAATCGGCGGCGCTGACCCTCGCTGTCTGTTTGACTTCCACGGCGATAAACCCATCCTCGCGTTCAATCAATAAGTCAACTTCGCGTCGGTCCGCAGTGCGCAGGTGGTATAGCTCAACCGGTAGTTGGGCGTTGCGGCACTGCTTATAGATTTCCGCGACCACCGCACTTTCCAGTTCCGCGCCGTCGACCTCCCCGCGTTTCCGCAAAATACTCCGCCGGATTCCTGGATCGACAAAGTGCAGCTTGCTTTGTTTGCTCAGGCGTTTTTCTGCATTGCGATACCAAGCTGGCAACAGAATAATCTGATAGCTCAGTTCCAAGTAGCGCATAAACTGCCGCGCTGTCGCCGGAGACACATCGCTCAGCCGTGCCAGGTCCGAGAAATTGATCACCTGCCCCGAACGCAAAGCCGCCGCTTGCTGGGCGCGAACAAAAGGCTCCAGCCGCCGCAGTTGCGCCAGATCGCCTAAGTCGCGCTGGAGGTACATTGCTTGATAGTCCTGCAACCACGCGAAGCGATCTTCGTCGTCCCATTCCCTAAGCCGTGGCATCCCGCCCCAGTGGAGGAAGTACTCCCAGCGCATCTTGGCCTGCGCGTAGGCTGCGGTGATGTGGTAGGTTGCCGAGCATAGTTGGTCGAGGGCGCGGAGCGGATCGTCGGCAGCGAGTACCTCGACCAATCGGCTCGTGCCGGTCGTCGCCAGTAATTCCGGCAGGGTAAACGGGAAAAGTGCTCGCAGCGCAGCGCGTCCAGCGAGCGATTCGCGCACTTTTTCGAGCAGCAGAATCTGGCTTGATCCCAGCAGGATATAATGTACCTCCGCATCGCGGTCATAACACGCTTTTAGGGTCTCGATGACCGTCGGCAGCTTCTGCGCCTCATCGACGATGGCACGTGGGTAGCGGGCAATCCATTCTTCCGGCCCTAGCTGCTCGTAGGCCGCTCGTTCCACAGGTGAATCCAGATTAATCACTGGATACTCGGGAAACGCCATGTTGGCAAGGGTGGATTTCCCCACTTGGCGTGCTCCCGTAAGCACGAGGAGGCGTCCGCGCTCGCGTCGGTGAACATCCTGTATGTCTTGTTGGATTTGGCGTATAATTTGAAGCATCAATTCAAAATTTACGCCATTTTTAGAAAAAAACAACGATGAGCTGACCTCATCGCCCGCTTACTCGATCCGCACCTCCCGCTCCTGCTCCGCCGATTCGTACAGCCCGTCCATCATTTTCTGCACCATCAGCCCATGCTCGCCGGGCGACAGGGTTTCCGCGTCGTAGAGGACGTGGTCGACAAAGTTGCGCATCTTCTGGCCGAAGCCGTCGGCTGCTGGGCCGGTGGGCAGCCAGTCGGGCCGGGTGTTGACCATGTAGTCGTTGGCGTCGTGGAAAAAACCCGGCGGATCCCAGCTAGCTCCGCCCTTCTCGCCCATCAGCGTGAAGTTCCCCACCCCTTTCTCGATATGGGCGGCGAAGCTGGTTTCAATACTGAGCATCGCGCCGTTGGCAAAGCGGATGTGCCCCACGGCTAAGTCCTCTACCGTATAGGTTTTGTAATCCCAGTTGGGCCAGATCGAGGCCACGTTTGACGGCTTGTCGCCGATGTAGGTATAGGTGCTGCCACTGGCTGCCACCGGTTTGGGCGAGCCCATTGCATAGTGCGCGGTCTCCAGCATGTGGACGCCGATGTCGATCAGCGGCCCACCGCCTTGTAAGTCCTTGCGGCCAAAGACACCCCAGTTGGGAATGCCGCGCCGCCGCAGGGACTGCACTCGGGCGTACAGGACTGTGCCTAACTCGCCGTCGTCGACGAGCTTCTTGACGAACTGCGTCCGCGGATCATAGCGGTTCTGGAAGCCAATGATCAGCTTTTTGTTGTTTTTCTCCGCGGTGTCGAGCATTTGCTGCCCCTCGCGCGCATTCATGGCCAAAGGCTTTTCGACGAGGACATGGGCACCCGCGTTGAGCGCTGCGATGGAGCAGGGGGCATGCAGGCCGTTGGGCGTGCAGACGCTCACCGCGTCGGGTTCGACCTGCCGGAGCATCTCCTCGTAGTCGGCGTAGGCTGCGGGGATTTCGTATTCTTCGCAGGATTTTTGCGCTCGTTCGAGGACCACGTCCGCTGCGGCGACCATTTCCACGTCGTCCATGTCTTGGTAATAGCGCATGTGCGACCCAGCGATGCCGCCAGCGCCGATCAGGGCGACGCGCAGCTTGTCTTGCTTGTTCTTAGCCATTGCTCTCCGTCCGTTTGAATTCGTGGCGAGGCACAAAAAAACCGGCCCGCAGACCGGTTTTTTCTCGTGCAGATACTATCCTATCCCGCTTGGAACTGCTCGATGAGTTGGCGCACGTCTGGGTGTCCGTCCACGCTGCGGCCGGGATGGATGATCAGCCGGTAGCGGAAGACGGCTTGGTCGCCGCCGGGGATGGTCAGGCTCTCGTCGATGTTCTCGTCGCCCTTAAAATCGTGCACGCCAAAGGGGTTGGCGGTAAACAGTCCGTAGCCGCGCACGTGCCAGTAGGTCGGATGGCGGGGGTTGCCGCGGTGATCGACGACGGTGTGCCCCCACTCCGTACCATCGGCTACCGGCCCGGAATAATCCACCCAAGCCGCCTGCTGGCCCCAAGTAACCTCCTCGCCTTGGCCGTTTTCAAAGGCTTGACCCGCGGAATTTTCAATTCGCCCCGCGACCTTGGCATCCATGGAGGTCGGCACCCGGATCGAAAACAGCCCGCCCTCTTTGGTGTCGCCGAAGGTCACATCGCCGTAGCGGGCGCGGAATTCGCTGCGTTGGTCTATGATGCGCAATGCACCTTCGGCGCGGATGGCGATGGTGCGCCGCTCCTCCAACAGCTTCTCGCCCTCCGGCCCGAACCAATCGACGATTCCGTCGATCTGTGCTGCGCCGTCGGCTGCACCTACTACCGGCTCACCCCGTTGCAGCATGGCTCCGTGGCCGGTGCCCTCGTCCCAGAGGTTGTGGCCGTTGACGAGGCCGTGGGCTGTGTAGATGCCGCGATGGTGGTAGTGGTCTTGGTTCTCGCCTTCGACACCTTCCATCGGATAGGCGCGGGTGAGGCCAGTGCCGCTGGGCGTCAGCACGGGATAGAAGTACGGGCGGCACACGTAGTGGCCGTAGCGGTATTCGGTAAAAAGCTGGCCGTCGATAGTGACGACGGCCTTGCAGTCTGCGGGAATTAGCTCGATAGCGATCATTGCTTCCTTTCGGTTATGCGGCTCGGCCACAGCAGCGCTTGTATTTCTTGCCGCTGCCGCAGGAGCACGGGTCATTGCGGCCTGGGGTCTTCTTTTGGTGCAGGGCCGCCTTGACCGCGTCTCGTTTGCGCGTCCATTCCATCACGCCGGTAGCCGGTCGGCCGTGCCGCAGCTCGTTGGCCATAAAGCGCATGTAGGGATCGACGTGCCCGAAGTACATTTTGTACCCCTTGCACAAATAGTTGAGGCCGTCTTCGCCGCGCGGGGTTTTGGTAAAGCGGTGCTTGGGGCAGCCGCCGTTGCAGGCGAAGCGGTAGTCGCATTCAATGCAGTACTGGGGCAGGGTGTCCTTTTTGTCCTGACCGAACTTGGTTTGCTGCGGGCTGGCGACCATGTCGCGGATGCTCTCCTCGTGGACGTTGCCCAGGCGATAATCCGAATAGACGAAGTGGTCGCAGGAGTACAGGTCGCCGTTGTGCTCGATGATCAGCGCCTTGCCGCAGGTCTCGGCAAAGATGCACAGGCTCGCATCTTGGCCCAGCCACGAACCGAGCGTCACGTCAAAGAGCTGCACAAAGACTTGGCCGACGTCGTTGCGCACCCATTCGTCGAAGATCGCGCAGAGGAACTTGCCGTACTGCCCTGGGCTTACCGACCATTTGGAAACAGGTGCGCGGCCCTCGTATTCGGGATCGACTAACTCCAGGCCGTCCTCGTCCGGCTCGTGGGCGATGCGCTCGACGATGGGAATAAACTGCATGAACCCCGAGCCTTCTTCGCGCAGGAAGCGGTAGATTTCGAGCGGCTGATCGGCGTTGTGGTTTTGTAGCACGGTCAGGGTATTGAACTCTACCCCGTGCTTTTTGAGCATTTGCAGGCCGGCGTACACTCGGTCGTAGGTCGGCTTCTGGCCCTTGTCAACTCGGTAGTGGTCGTGGTAGGTGCGCGGCCCGTCGATCGACAGTCCGATTAGGAATTTGTTTTCTGCAAGGAACTCGCCCCACTCGTCGTCGAGGAGGATGCCATTGGTCTGGAAGGCGTTGGTGACGAGCTTGCCGTTGGCGTATTGCTGCTGTAGCTCGACTGCGCGGCGGAAGAAGTCCACGCCCATCAGGGTCGGCTCGCCGCCCTGCCAGGCAAAGTCCACTTGCGGCACGTCTTGGGCCTCAATGTACTGCTTGACGTAGAGTTCAAGCGTCTCGTCGGACATGCGCCAATTTTTGCGCGCGTCTGGGTAGAGCTTCTCCTTTTCGAGGTAGAAGCAGTACTTGCAGTCGATGTTGCAGACCGAGCCCGAGGGCTTGGCCATTATGTGGGAAGACGCCGGAGCAGAGGTCGATATGGTCGTAGTTTCCATCAGGGGCTATCTTTTGAAGGTGGGGAGTATGATAGCGTTTGCCCTTCCGCAATGCAAATATAAGGAAATCAGATGCGTACCATTTTTGTCGGCGACGTCCACGGCTGCGCCGCTGAGCTTGAAGCCTTCCTTGCAAAAGTAGACTACGACTTCGCCCAAGATCGTTTGTTGCTGGCCGGCGATGCCTTTGCCCGCGGTCCCGACCCGCTGGCGGTGTGGCAGTTGATTTGCGAGACCGAGGCCGAGATGGTCTTGGGCAACCACGACGCCCGCCTCTTGAAGCAGCTAACTTCCTTAAAGAAGGGCCGCAAGCCCAAAGTGAAGTTCCCCGACCAGCGCTATACCCTCGCCCAACTTCAGCCCGCCCACGGCGAAATCCTCGCTTGGCTGCGGCAGTGCCCGCTCTACATTGCGGAAGACGCTTTCTTACTAGTCCACGCCGGCATTAATCCGAAAAAGGGCTTACAAGGCACTCGCCGCAAAGAATTCTTGAAGATCCGCACGTGGCCGCCCACCGACGATCTCGCCAGCCCGCGCTGGCACGATTTTTATAAGCCGGAGTATCCCTTGATTGTCTTTGGTCACGACGCGCCCGGCGGCTTGGTGGTCAAAAAGCGCGATGGCTGTCCCTATCTTCTCGGCCTCGACTCGGGCTGCATCTATGGCGGTCAGCTCAGTGGTTATGTGCTTGAAGAAGCGCGGCTCGTGCAGGTGGAGAGCCAGCAAGTGGCGGATGTGTGGAAGCGGCTGGCTTAGGGATGGGCAAACAACCGGAAGAGGCTACCGACCGATCATGGCGATGCCGGAATGTGAGCAACTCCCTCCATATACTTCACCGCCTTCCCCGCGATCTCCACCCGCCTGCCCTGATCGCGGCAGAATAGCTCTCCGCCGCGGGCCGAGATCTGCAGGGCGTGGAGCTCGCGGCGTCCGAGCCGTTCAGACCAGTACGGCACTAGGCTGCAATGGGTCGAACCCGTGACCGGGTCTTCGGAAATGCCGTGACAGGGTGCAAAATAGCGAGAGACGAAATCGGCGCGGCCATTCGCTGCTGGAGCCGTGCAGATCACGCCCGCGTCCGCGTCGTTCTCGGCGAGCGCCGATGCGAGCGCGGAAACATCGACATCGAGCGCGGCGACCTCGTCCTCGCTGTCGTATATCAGGAGCCAGTTGTCGCTTTTCAACACCATGGCTGGCGCGGCACCCACTGCGGCGATAACCCGCTCGGGACGACGGGTGGACTGCAGGTTCATGGCTGGGAAGTTCATGGCGTAGCGGTCGTCGTCGCGCCTGACCGTAAGGCGGCCGCTACGGGTCTCGAACGCGACGTGGTCGAGACCCCGGTACATCTCCGTCATGAGTACGAACGCGCTTGCCAGCGTCGCATGGCCGCACAGTGGCACCTCCACGGATGGCGTGAACCAGCGTAACTCAAATGCGCCGTCTTCCTCGGTAGGACGAAAGAAGGCGGTCTCCGACAAGTTGTTCTCAGTAGCGATGGCTTGGAGAATTCCGTCCTCCAACCACGTTTCGAGCGGCATGACGGCCGCGGGATTGCCTTTGAAAACCGAACCGGTGAAGGCATCAATCTGATAGAACGGCAGTTGCATGGGATTGTCTCCCTTTGGGGCGTTAAGACGATAGGAGGCTAGGAAAAACGAGGTCTTTGTCAAGGCCGGGCAGGCCGAAGCGCATCTATTGTTATTGACCTGTTTATGGTCTATATTTGGTCCGAAAAGGAGGTGCCCATGAAACTGTCCAGCCAGATCAAGCCGATCAGTTATCTCAAGGCCCACGCCGCTGAGATCGTGCGCACACTTGGAGACCAATCAGAACCCTTGATCATCACCCAGAATGGTGAAGCCAAGGCGGTCATGCAGGATATCGACAGCTACGAGCAGATGCAGGAAACGGTTGCGCTGCTCAAGATTCTCGCGCTGGGTAGCCGTCAGATCGAAGCAGGTCAGGTGCAACCCGCCGCCAATGTCGTCGCACGGCTTCGGGAGCGGCGACGGGATCGTTGATGGCTTTCTTGGTTCAGTTGACTAATGATGCGACGCGCGACTTGGAGGAAATCTGCGATTACATAGAGCGGCACGATGAGCCGGACCGGGCGGATTATGTGCTGGAGCAGATTGAGAAGGCTTTCAGCAGCCTCTCCGAGTATCCCGAGCGCGGGAACTATCCGGCGGAACTGTTGGACATTGGGATTCGGGAATACCGTGAGATCTTCTCTAGGCCCTACCGTATCATCTATCGGGTGATGGAAAATAACGTCTATGTGGTCTTGATCGCCGATGGGCGACGGGACATGCAGACATTACTACAGCGGCGCTTACTATGGGCATAATCAGTCACAGGTTTGGATTTCTTCCTTCCAATGCTCCCCTAACGTCCATAGCAGACACAAATATCCGCTTTGCATCCTAGCATCCTGTTACCGATAAGAAAAAGGAGGAGACAGGTTGCGATGTCTCCTCCTTTTGCATTTTGCGATGAGCGTCAATTACACCGAATGCTCGCGCCAACTAACTGACAATCTCCTAGTCGGTTAGGCGCGTCGTAGTCGCAACTTTTTGCAGCAATTTCTCCAAGCGACTCAGACGCTCGATAGTGGCGTCCATATTCACAACGCCGTTGAGGTCAACGGCAAACCAAGGTCCTTGTTCATCGAACGTAACGTTTGCAACCGCTGCGGCACCCCCGCCCTTGAACGCCCCCGCCTTTTCGATGCGGATGCCGTCAGAAGCCTCTTTGCTCAAAGCATCAAGGACTTGGTACATGGATGAGCTGCGAACCTTGGTCCAAGCCTTACCCGCTCCAAGCCGGACGGTCAAACGCGTTGCATCGTGGATCTGCATATAGAGTGTAGCGCACCCATTCTCGGTTCCGATATCCTCTAAGCCCAACCAACAGGCGAGGAAGCCTCCAGCCGGATTTGCGAAATATCCCCACTCGCAATCCTTGTTCCATCTGCGTTCTATCTCGGTATAGAAGCCCTCCCATTGTGTCCATTCCCACTCGTCGTAGTTCGAGAATTCCCACTTGTTCGTATCGTCCTCCCAACCTTGGAGATGGGTGCGAAAATCGTCCACAATGACATTTCCTGTGTCTTGGAAACCATTCAGAACATCGAGTAGATCGCGACGCAGAAAGCGTCCGCATTCGCCTTCGTCTGGAAGACTGGCTTTCGATTCATTTCCCGTCTTGAGATACACCGCGACCAAACGGTCATAGCAGTCGCTGTATTTCTTTTTTACGGTCTTTTTGTAGCATTCGATCTGGTTCGAATGCTCCTTGGTACCAACCTTGTCTTCTATGAGCAGGATGATCCGATTGGTCTTTCTATCGGTGTTGATTCGCACGAGAATGTCAATCCGGTCGATCTGGGTCTCGATACAAAGTGTCTCGATCTGCGGAAGATTCACTTCTTGCGTCTGGAGGAGTGAACGCAATAATTCGGTGCCGAGAGTGTGGAGGCGCGGATGAGATTCGCGGTATGCTGGGGCAGCCCACGCCAAGAGATATGCGATGGTAGCATCTTGTGCGAGTTCCTTTGTTGCGAATTCGTACAGATTAGGGGTGGTCGTCATGCGGTGTCTTCCTTTCTGTGAGAAAAATAAAAGAACGGCTATTGGGACGGGCTAATTAAGCGCTCGGCAAGCTCTAGCGCATCCACCGGCCAGTAGCACTCTGGGCGAGGTCGAAGGACATTGGGATCCCCTTCCTGCGGTCGGCATCTCAAGAGCCGGTTCACCCACCGTTCGGGGACGGCTTCTCGTCCATGCACTGCTCCCAGAAGCGCTCCGCAGATGGCGGCGTTGGTGTCGGTGTCACCGCCCCTATGGACGGTATCTACGACAGCTTGCTCGAAATTCTCGGCGTGGAGCAGTTGCCATAGCGCGTTGCGGAACGCCGTCAGAACCCAGCCCTGTTGGTGTACATAATCTACGGGCGGTGCCGTAGCCGCGCCGTCGATAGCTGACATGAGCGTCGGTTCCGCTGGGATATTTTCGGCCCACGTCTTTATCCGTTCGTACAGGTAGTGTGGTTCGCATCCGGTGCGGACTGCGTAGGCGATGGCCGAGGCGTAGAGCGAGTTGGCTTGCTGGCAGACTGGATGGGGATGCGTGAGCGCCGCGTCCTCGCGTGCCCATTCCGCTACCTGTTCGGATTCGTAGTTCGCGCCGAAGATGCCCAGCGGGCTGATCCGCATCATGGCTCCATTCGCTTGGCTGTTCTGATCGCGTGTCCCTCGGAGACCGCTGCGGGTGGTGAAACCGCAGTCGAATGGGTCAGAGTCCAACCAGCCGATATAGGCTTCGAGGGCGAGCGTTGGATCGTATCTCTTGTGCTGCGCTAGCACCCGGGCTAGGGCTAGCGCCATTTCGGAATCGTCGGTTGGCTGCCCGGCAATCGTGTTCCATGTCTCGCTGTCCTCCAGATCACGGACTCCGGCGGGGTACTTGAGCTGAATCTCCTCGGGGCTTTGGAATTCCACTAGGCTGCCTAGCGAATCCCCCGCAAGTTGGCCCAGCAAGCAACCTTGAGCGCGAAAGAGGATGCGGTCTCTTTGCATAGTAGTCATTTAATCATCCCTTCATTATCCATATCCATAATCAAAATCCCATCTTGCGCGAGTGATTCGGCTTGGCTTCGCACTCGGCGCGCAGCAATTCGGCGAGTGCCTTCGCGTCTTGTAGGTGGCCGAGGATTTCGGCTTTTCGGCGGGCTACGGCGAAATCGCCTGGGGTCAGGGTGGTAAGGTTGCCGATTTCGGGCGGAGCTTCGAGCGAAAAATAGGTGCGGAATGCCGCTTGCGACTGATCGGGGGTGAGATAGTCGAGCGCAATCTTGAAGGTGAAGCGGCGCAGGGTGGCCGGGTCGAGGTTTTCGCCGAAGTTGGTCGTACATGCGAAGGGCAGGGGGTGGCTCTCCATCCAGGTCAGCATTTCGTTGACTTGGCTGACCTCCCAAGAGTGTACGGCACCTTGGCGGTCGGCGAGCAGGGAGTCGGCTTCGTCGAAGACGAGGATGGAGCCTTCGGCGCGTGCCTCGGCGAAGGCAGCGGCAATTCGCTGTTCGGTTTGGCCGACCCACATCGACATCAGGTCGGAAGCCCGCTTTTGGGTGACTTGGAGACCGAGGCGTTCGGCTAGGTAGCGGACGAATGCGCTCTTGCCGGTGCCAGGTGGACCTTGCAGACAAAGAGAAAAATGCTTGCCGCCGCTTTTTACGATGCGACCCGCGAAGCCGACCGGGTCAATGTCGGCTCGGACCAGGGCGAGGTCGAATCTCTCGGGAGGACCCTGATTTGCGGGGGGCTTCTCGCCCGAAATCACCCGGGACAAGCTGCGTACGCCGAGGCGCACTGCGGCGAGGTCTCCACCGCAGAGGCTCCCGCCGGCGATGGCACTGGACGCTACGCCCGGCGTCACATCGAACTCCTTGGCTAAGGAGCGCGTATCTTCCTCAGTCGCTTTGATATTGTGGCGCGCCAGTTCCCGCCCCCAGATGCGCTCCCGAACTCGGCACGGCGGCTTGCACAGTTCTAAGGTAAAGGTCATGCGGCGCAGAACGGTTTGGCAGATCTCCCGGGCGGCGTTTGAGGTCCACAGCGTCGGTACGGGTGTGCATTCGAGTATCCTGTTTAGGAACACCTTGGAGCCGCTGGACCGTAGATAGGAAAAGCCATTCGGTGAGAACGGCATCCAGCCCGAGCTTGGGTCCGAGAGGATGTCCTCCATCTCGTCAAAGAGCAGGATTGATCCTCGACTCGGAGCCAGTAGGCGCTGGGCGAGCCGAAGTTCTTGGAGCCGCTCGCGTCGGTCGGGGTCGCGGCCTCGCTCGTCCTCTTCGCCGACACTGTAGAGATTCGTCCCAAGCCGGGCGGCCAGTGTTTTGCAAAACTCGGTCTTGCCAGTCCCCGGTGGGCCGTACACCAAGATGTTCACGCCCGGTGTGCCAGTGGATAGTGCGCCCTTGACCAACTTTTCGATGTGGTCGCGATCCTCCGTCACGTGATCGAAATCCGACCACTCTAGCTCTCCCGAGGTCGCCGCATCGAGCAGCAGGCGACATACGTCGAGATCGCTGTCCTCTAGGACGGAGATCAGCCGGAGCAGTCGGTTGACGGCTCTGATGTCGCCATCGTCATCGACAGATAGGATCCCCGATTTCACGAGTGGCGCATCGGCTGCGAAGCGGGCATGGAACGAGCTAGCCGGTACGCCGAGGACGTAGGGCAAGAGGTAACTCGTGACGTTGAAAAATCTTCGTCGGTAATGGCGACGGCCACATTCGAAAGCAGAGTCAATTAGCGACTCGATAACCGGTTGCCTGTGGCTGCGCAGCATAATTTCCAGTACCGCGATGTCCTCCGGCGCAAGATCCATTTCCCGTCCGAGTTGCTGGAGCCGCCGCGCCGTGGAGTCCTCCTGCGCCTCTTCACAGGCTGCCGAATATTCGTTTTCAAGGGTCTTCCACAGGCGCTGCCATTCCCGTGCGGACATCTCCTTTCCGTCATATCTGCTCGCTCGGCACTCGCCCAGTTTTTTGTCCTCGACCTCAAGGGCCAGCAGGTCGTAGTTCTCGAAAACCCAGTCGGCCAGTTCTCTTGCTTCTGGAGAGGCGTGGTGGAAGCGTGCGGCGGCGTTGCAGAGGTAAAAGAGAATAAGCTGTCGTTCGTAGGCGTTAAGCATGGTTGCTTCTCCGGAATGATATAGTACTTACTGTGATACTAAAATCGCCAGATCGACATTCATGCCATCAAAAAAAGACTCTATAGCGACAGCTAGGAGATCCCTGTTAGAGTCTACGATTAGGAGAAAACCTTCGGCGACAACGAGGAGCGGCGTCTCCAACTCGTTCTCTTCGGGTATGAGCGATACCGCATACACTATGAGATAGTCTAGCGGCATGTATGCTACTGCGTCAGGTCCGAGGTTGAGGAATGCTGCTTTGAGGTAAAGGGCCTGGAAGGTTGTTGGGGTTATCCGGTCATCCACTATGAAAATGTTGCTATCCTCGTCGTAGAGAGAACTAGACAGTCGCTGCTCGATGATGACTCCTTCCCTAGGCGGTCCGGTTTCGCCTCGTGGTCCGATTTGGCCTTGCGGTCCGATTTCTCCCTGTGGCCCTTGCGGCCCCACTGGCCCCATTGGTCCCGCCGGACCCTCGCAGGCGATAAGGCCGAAGGCCAACATAGCTACGAAAAAAGAAAAGCGAGTAAGCACTGCACACCTCCTTAAGTTGTAGGAAAAGGAAACTTACATAGGAGGTGCGACAGATCATGTCGCAGGTAGAAAA
>VXZF01000051.1 GCA_009845645.1 Gemmatimonadota bacterium
CATCGTCAAACGCCCGCGCCCAGATTTCGTAGTAGCCCTTGCTCGCAAAGGTTAGTTCGGCGCTCCAACCATACCAAGCGTATTTATTGGCTGGCGGGGTCAACTCGGCCTCTTGCCACTGGATGCCGAGGTCGGTGGAGACGAGCACCTTGGCTACGTTGCGCTCGCCGGCCCAAGCGTGCCCGCTAGCGCTTAGCGGAACGCCCACTTGGACGGTTGCGTTGGCTTGCGGCGCGGCGATGAGCGACTTGACGATCCACGAGGTGGCAATGACCATGTCGGCTTCTGGCGGCGGTTCCCCCGGTTCCACCGGATAGGCTGGAACGCGGTAGGAATAGCCGGTCATTTTATCGGAATCGTGGACGGTGTCGCGCACCCAGATACGGTTGAGCCACTTCTGCATGGAGCTGCCGATCCAACCTGGAACGAGCAACCGCGCTGGGAATCCGTGGGCCGCCGGCAGCGGCTCGCCGTTCATTTTGAGCGCGATTAACGTGTGCTCGTCCATGGCTTTCTCGATGGGAATGCCCCGCGAAAACGGGGGATCGTCCTCGCCGTAGTTGGCGAGGTACACGGCCTTCTCGGTTACTTCGGCCGCTTGCAACACATCGCGCAAGCGCACGCCCGTCCACTCGCTACAGGCCACGGCTCCGCGAATCCACTGTGTACCGCCTACAGTGGGCGCGAATGCGCTCCGACCGTTTCCCGCGCATTCTAACACGACCTTTAGGGTGACTTGCGGCAGGCTGTGCAAATCGTCCAGCGAAAAGGCGCGTTGGTTGCGGACCTCGCCGTCAACGGTCAGGTGCCAGCCTTGGGCATCACGGCGCAGGGCGCGCTCGGGAATGCTGCCGTTGTTGCGCACGAAATGGCGCGCGGTCGGCGTGACGTCTGCGGCGAGCAGATGCGGGGGAAACTCGCCGTTGAACGGGTGTTGCGAGTGGACGATCATGTCCGGCTTGGGCAGCCCAATCACAGTTGGGTCAATCCCATTGGTCGCTGGCTGAACGGGGCCCTCGCTACAGCTTGGACCAGCGCCAAAGACGCCGAGACCCGCTAGTGCCGCTCCCTTGCCTACGGTCGCTAGGAAGTGCCGCCGCGAAGTGATCCGGTCAAAGTGCGCCAATTCGTCCGCACGCGCTCCGTTTTCCGCTGGCAGATAGCTTTGTCCGCGATTCGATTCAGGCATGACGATCTCTTGTGCTCCAGTCTATGGCGTCCTCACTTGAACAAGCTCCTGCGGCCTATCCTACTGCACAAAAGGCACTCGGCCGGCTGGTGCCCGCGCGCTGGGCAGTGCTCGCGGCCAAAGTAGATGATTTGCAGGTGCAGGTCATTCCAGCGCTCTTGGGGAAAGAGGCGCTTGCAGTCTCGTTCCGTTTGCTCAACGTTCTTGCCGTTGGATAGCCCCCAGCGGTAGATCAGCCGATGGATGTGGGTATCCACGGGAAAGGTCGGAACGCCGAAGTTCTGCGCGAGCACGACTTGCGCGGTTTTGTGCCCCACCCCAGGCAGGCGTTCGAGCGCGGCCAGATCGGGCGGGACTTGGCCGCCGTGTTCGGCGAGCAGGATTTGCGACAGCTCCCAGATGGCCTTGGACTTGCGCGGGGCCAGTCCGCAGGGACGAATGATCTGCTCGATCTCTTCCACGTCCAGCTCAATCATGCGCTCGGGCCGGTCGGCGCGGGCAAAGAGCGCGGGCGTTACTTGGTTGACGCGCGCATCTGTGCACTGCGCCGAAAGCAATACGGCAATCAGATGCGTGTAGGGATCTCGACGCTTGAGCGGCACCGAGGGATTGGGATAGAGCCGCTGGAGTACGTCGAGGACGATCTGAACTTTGGCCGTGGTTGTTAGCAATCTACCTCCTACGTGGGTGTTCTTGCTTTGGAGCTAGGGTATGCCCTACAAGAGGCAAGGAACGCGTCTGCTAGGATGATTCTTTGGCCGCCCATTGCGTTTTCATCTGCTCCATTTCTGCGTTGGGACGAATTTTTCTACTGGTGATTTGATTCTCCGAATCGTATAACCACTGGCCTTGGTCGTCGCGCAGGACGGGCAGGCGCTGGGCGACGGCGGGAGGTTCGGCCACGCGAGTGGGTTCGGCTGCGTACCAGTAGGCGACGCTGCTCATCTCGTTGCAGAGGTGATTGCCGTGGCCGTGTTCGATGGTGGCCTTGATTTCCCGCTGGAAATGGACGGGGTTTTCGAGGTGGTGGACGTACGAAGTTTGGTAGCCGTTGGTGTTGTTTTCGTGGATGGAGGAGCCGTTGCGCAAAAAGGCGTTGTCCTGCATGCCCCACGCCTGGTTGAGATAATCTTCGCTGCCGGTGCCGTGCAACTCGGGGGGCCACTTGTAGCCATCGACCCAGATCATGTCGTCGCCCTCGCCCCACCAAGTGCCCTGGAAGTTGGTGACGCTGATGTTGCAGCCAATGTAGTGGCCGCGGCCTTGAGTCTCCAAGATGACGTAGTTGTTGTCCCAAGCCATCTGTTCCTTGTTGACGATGTTGGC
>VXZF01000472.1 GCA_009845645.1 Gemmatimonadota bacterium
GCCGCCGACGGCTACGGCGCGCCGCCCCGAGCTGGCGGGGCGAGGCTTTGAGGCAATGGGCGTCTCGGCGATTGCGCATCCGCACAACCCCTATGCGCCGACCTCGCACCTGAATGTGCGGTTCTTCACGGCGGAAAAAGAAGGGGAGGAACCTGTGTGGTGGTTTGGCGGTGGGTTCGACTTGACGCCGTATTACGGTTTTGAGGAGGATGCCGTGCATTGGCATCGGACGGCCAAAGCCGCTTGCGATCCGTATGGAGAGGGACTCTACCCCAAATTCAAGCAGTGGTGCGACGAGTACTTTTTCCTGCCGCATCGCGACGAACCGAGAGGGATCGGCGGCTTGTTCTTCGACGATTTCAACGAAGGGGGATTTGAGCATTGCTTTGCTTTTACTCGTAGCGTCGGCGATGGCTATATAGCTGCGTATCTGCCGATTTTGCAGCGGCGCAAGGGGTGGGAGTACGGCCGTCGGCAGCGGCAGTTCCAGCTCTACCGCCGGGGCCGCTACGTGGAATTCAACTTGGTTTGCGACCGGGGCACGCTCTTCGGCCTGCAATCCAAGGGACGCATTGAGTCGGTTTTGGTCTCGCTGCCGCCCTTGGTGAGTTGGGCGTACGATTGGCAGCCAACGGCAGGATCGGAGGAGGCGCGGCTCTACGAGGTATTTCTCAAGCCGCGAGACTGGGCCGGTTAGCCCTGCCAATCGGGATTGGGTTGGGGAATTTTGGCTTCCACGTTTTCGCGCCACTCGCGCAATAGCCCGTGCATCCAGTCGCGGATTTGCGGCATTTGCTCGGCTAGGTTGCGCTCTTCGCCGATGTCGTCGCGCAGGTTATACAGTTCCAGCCGCCCGTCTTCAAAAAACTCGATCAGCTTGTAGTCGCCGGAGCGCACGGACGAGCCGGGAGTGCCGCCCTGATTACCGTAGTGCGGATAGTGCCAAAAGATGGCTTCGCGCTCGATGGACTCGGCTCCGCGCATAAGCGGCGCGATGCTGGTGCCGTCGCAGTGCTGTGCGGGGATGGGGTCTAAGCCGGCCAGTTCGAGGATCGTCGGGTAGAAGTCGGGACTGGTTATTGGGACTGGACAGGTGCTGCCGGCTGCGACCTGTCCGGGCCAGCGCACCAGCAAGGGTTCGCGGGTGCCGCCCTCGTACATCCAGCCCTTGCCCTCGGCCAGCGGCGCGTTGCAGGTCGGCGAGCGTTCGGAGGTGGCGAGGCCGCCGTTGTCCGAGGTGAAAAACACGACGGTGTTTTCGGTTTCGCCGAGTGCGTCGAGGAGGTTGAAGAGGCGGCCCAAATTTTCGTCGAGGCTCTCGATCATGGCCGCATAGACCGGGTCGGATTGGATGAGCCGCCGTTTGACGCGCTGGTCCTTTTTGTGCTCGCAGGGGAAGTACTCTCCCTCGGCAAAGGTCTCGACTTGGTCCAAGCCGAGGGCGCGGGCTTTGGCTTTGTACTTGGCGATTTTTTCTGGTTTGGCTTGGATCGGCGTGTGGACGGTATAGTACCAGAGATTCAGGAAGAAGGGGCGCTCGTCTCGGTTGTTTATCAGGTCGAGCACTTGGTCGGTCAGGTAGTCGGTTAGGTATGTGCCCTCTGGGACATCGGCGTCGGCGAGCGGGGGGATGGTCCAAGGGCTGAAGTACCCGCCCTGCCCCGGCGAGCCTTGGTGTGCGCCGCCAATGTTGACCTCAAAGCCGTGATCTTCGGGCAGGTGCCCGTCGCCGCCCAAGTGCCACTTGCCTACGTGCCACGTCTGATAGCCACCCTCGTTGAGAGCGCGGGCCAGCGAGTGCTCTTGCGTCGGCAGTTGCTTGAGATACGGCACATCGACGAGTTGACCACGCGCTGGGTGGGTGCGCCCATGCACGTCGATCCAGTCGGTGATGCCGACGGTGGCTGGGTACTTGCCGGTGAGGATGCTGGCGCGGGTCGGCGAACAGACCGGGCAGGCCGCGTACGCGTCGGTAAAGCGCATGCCCTCGCGGGCGAGGCGGTCGATGTTGGGCGTTTCGTAGAAGGAACTGCCGTAGCAGACGAGATCCTTCCAGCCCATATCGTCGATGAGGATGAAGACGATGTTGGGCCGCGTCACGCGAGGGCCTCTTCGATGGCGGCGACTACTGCCGGATCGTTAGGGGTGGTCCGGGGCGCGAAACGGGCCAGCGGCTGGCCGTCCTTGTCGATGAGGAATTTCTCAAAGTTCCAGGAGATGTCGCCGGGGAAAGCCGCACCTTCGCCGGCGAGATAGGCGTAGAGCGGATGACGGTTGGGGCCGTTGACTTCTATCTTGCTAAAGAGCGGGAAACTCACGTCGTAGCGGGTCTGGCAGAAGTCGAGGATCTGCTCCTCGCTGCCAGGCTCTTGTCCCTTGAATTGGTTGCAGGGGAAGCCGAGGACCGCTAGGCCTTGGTTAGCGTATTGGCGATACAGCGCCTCTAGGTCGGCGTACTGCGGGGTCAGGCCGCACTCGCTGGCCACGTTGACGACGAGGAG
>VXZF01000444.1 GCA_009845645.1 Gemmatimonadota bacterium
AAGAGCCTGAAGACATCGTCCTGCTCGACGCCATTCAAGGTGGTTCCAACCGCGAAGGAGTCGCTGCCGCCCTAGATGGCGACTTGACCACGTATTGGGAACCCGATCCGATCGCTGAAAATGTAGATCTGTCGTCTCAGTGGTGGTTTACCGTGGATTTGGGCCGCGTTGTCTTCATCAACAAGATCGCGCTAAAATTCGTCGAGGAGGGAATGGGCGACCCCTTTCTTTTGTTCGATGTACTGGTGTCGGACGGGCAGAAGCCAGTACAGGCAATCGGCGGGTCGAGCCTCGAGTTCTTTCCGGTGCTCCAGACGCTAAAGCCCAACAAAAGCCAGCGAACCTTTGAGGTTGAACTCGACCCAGTAGGGCTCGACCAGCGCCGGGCTGTAGGGCGCTTTGTCCAAGTGGTTGTGCAGGCCAGCGATTTTGGCCGCGGCCGGGAAGTATCCCCAGAAGAGTACGACCAGCTATCCTCCGAGGATCGAGGGATCATCGAATACAGCAAGCGCCAAGCCGACGGGCGTGAAATCGTGGTCAAGCAGGAAGTGTACGAGGCTCTCGATCCTCAGCGGCGGGGAACGATACGCTACTTTCGGCGCGAGCGGCCCCGGTTGGCCGAACTCGAAGTCTGGACCCAAGGCGACGACTTGGCCAGTGGGGCCTTGCGGCGCAATGGCTCCATTTCTATTACGGTGCCGGGCAGCATCAATCCCCAATTGATGATCGACGGCGATATAACCAGCGTAGAGGGGCTGGACTTATTCAGCATCGAGAATCGGTTAGAGGACGAGTTGTTCATTGACTTGGGCTCGTTCTTCTGGATCCATAGCCACAGGATGAGTTTCACGGAGTACGCCCCTGGGAACCATCGATTGGAATTTTCGGACGGTTCGCGGGAGGTGGACGGGGGTCTCAAGTGGGTCACTGCCGTGCGGCGCGAGCAAGTAAAGCGGAGCGTCGCGGGGGCCCTCACCGTTGATGGCAATGACTTCGATCCGATAAAGGGACGCTTTTTTCGCTTGGTGTTTGAAGTAGAACATGTGCGCCTTCCCAACCGGAGCGCTATCAGGATGAGCGAGATACAACTTTTTGGCGAGGGGTTTTTGCCAGAAGTGCAGCTCGAGTCGGACCTGATCCGGTTGGGTGGTAGCCGCAACTTGATCTCCCTCGAGTGGGATGAGCACACGCCGCCTGGCACCGAGGTGCTGCTTCAGACCCGCACCGGCGACACCTTGGGCGAGATCGTGCACTACTTCAAAAAGGATGGGACCGAAATCTCCGAAGCGGCCTACAACAAACTATTGAGCATTTTTCGCGGCGAGACTGTGTCCGAGGAAGTCGCCGGCGCAGACTGGGAACCTTGGAGTGTGCCCTACGACGAGCCGGGAGGCAGCCCCATTACTTCGCCGTCGCCACGGGAGTTTCTCAAGGTGCGGGCGACGTTGCGCTCGGCCGCACCGGATGTGGCGGCGAGTTTGTCAGGGCTGCGGCTGAACTTTGCCGAGCCGGTGGCGCGGCGCCTCTTGGGCGAGGTAGTGCCCAGTCAGGTGGATCGGCTGGGGGCTGAGATTCCTTTTTCGGTGTATGTGCGACCCGAGTTTGGCGCAGGGGATGGGGGATTCAACGAGTTGTTGTTGGAAGCACCAGCGGGCATGGAACTGACGTATGGCGGGTTGTTGGGGAGCGCGGACGGGGAGGATTTTTCGCCATTGGCGGCGGAGGTGCTGGCCGCTGCGGCGGACCGGGTGCATTTGTCCTTTGCTCCGATGGAGCCGGGAAGCGAAGTGACGGCGTTGCGGATAGACTTTGCGGGGCGGCTGTTTTCTCGCGGGGGTCCGCTAAAGGTGCAACTGCGTCAAGGGGAAGATGGGGAGAGTATCTGGCAGCGCGTCGATCCAGGGGAAGCTGTGGAGACTGTTGGCAGCAATCGGCTATTGGTGGTGGGGCAGCCGCAGAGTCGCTCGATTTTTGCGGATTTAGTGGTCGAGCCAGCGGTATTGACGCCGAATGGGGATGGGGTCAACGACGAGGTGGCGTTGCGCTTTTCAGTGGTGTTGGTGGCGGGCAGCCAGCGGGTTGAGGCCACTATCTACGATTTGCAGGGACGCTTGGTGCGCCAGCTAGCCGAGCAGCGGGATTTTGCCTCGGGGATTTACGAAATGGGGTGGGATGGAAGGAACGAACAGGGAACGCTCGTGCCGCCGGGGGTGTACGCAATGCATTTGCGGCTGGATGCCAATATGTCAGGTGCTGAGCTAGGTCAGGAGAAATTGGTCCGCACGCTAGCCGTAGCCTATTAGCGCTCGTCTTCGTCTCGTTCTAAAAGCTGCTGACCACGCGCTCGATGCTTTTGACTCTCTTCGAGCAAGCCGAGTGCTTCGCAGGCATCGCCCAAGTAGAGGTGTCCGCGCCCATCTTCAGGCTCCAATTCGACAAAGCGTTGGTAGGCAGTCCGGGCCGCAGCAAAGTCGCCGAGTTGGGCATGGGCTACCCCTAG
>VXZF01000028.1 GCA_009845645.1 Gemmatimonadota bacterium
GCGTCGTGGTTTGAAAATCCGCCGATGGCAACCGTTGAGAAGCTGTGGGCGATAGCGTCAAAAGGTTCCATGCCGGCCAGCCAATAAGCGAGGGCACAGGCCACGGTCAAACTCAAGTAGATATACCAAAGGGCTTTGGCGGTCTGGGTGATCCTCGGCGTCAGCTTTGAATCCTTAATGGGGCCGGTGATCTCAGCGCGAAAAAGCTGCATGCCGCCGATGCCGAGCATGGGCAATACGGCAATGGCGAGGACGATGATGCCCATGCCGCCCAACCACTGGAGTTGCTGGCGGTACAACAAGATGGAGCGGGGCAGGTCGTCTAGGCCTTGGATGACGGTGGCACCGGTCGTGGTCAAGCCGGAGAGGGACTCAAATACGGCGTCGGTAAAGCTCAGTTCAAGCTGGTCGGACAGCATCAGCGGGAAGGAGCCGTAAAAGCCCAAGACGGCCCAGAACAAGACTGTTACCAAAAAGCCGTCCCTGATCCGCAACTCGGCGCGCTGCTTGCGCGTGGGCAACCAGCACACAAGCCCGGTGACGAGCGTAATGGCAAAGGCCAACAGAAAGGCGGTTGCCGTGCCGTCGCGGTAGAGGAGGGATACGCCAGCGGGCACTAACATGCTGACGCTAAACAGCGTCAGCAGGACGCCTAGTACCCGAAATACAACTGCGGAGCGCATGCGTTCCCGTTCAATCCCCGAAAATTTTTCTCACTTCCTCGTGGACGTAGTGCCGGGCGAAGACCACGGCTTTGTCTCCGGGGTGGATGAGCGTATCTCCACGGGGGATGACCACACTATCGCCGTGGACGACAGCGCCGATGATCGAGTCCCTGGGCAGGCGGATGGAGATCAGGGGTTTTTGGGTGATCTTGCTGCCGCCGTGGGCGATGTACTCGACGGCTTCCACGTCGAGGCCAGGCAGGCTGGCGATGGAGGCGATGCGCTGATGCCTCACGTAGCGCTGGACGGCGTTGACGGTCAGGAGCTGTTTGCTCAATACTGAATCTAGGCCGATGGCCGGGGTGATGGGCATGTAATCGACGTTGTTGACCAAGGCGATGGCGCGCGGCACTTCGAGGTGCTTGGCGACTAGCGTCGAGATGATGTTGACTTCGTCGTTGCCAGTAACGGCAATAAAGGCGTCCATGTCGGCGAGTCCTTCGACGGCCAACAGGTCGTAGTCCGTGCCGTCGCCTTGGATGACCAGGACGTTGGTGAGTTGGTCGGCGATTTGCCGGGATCGATCGGCGCGGCTTTCGATGAGCCTGACGCGCATCTGCGAGGAAAGCTCTTGGGCGACGAACTGGCCGATGAGGCCGCCGCCTAAGATCGCGATATCCTCGATGCGGTGGTCGGCTAGGCCGGTCAAACTGACCACTGAAGGGATGAAGTCGGGATCGCTGATGACGAAGATCCGGTCCTCTGGCAGCAGCGTGGTGTTGCCGCGGGGGATCAAGGTCTGCTGCTTGCGCTGGATGGCGACGATGCGCATGGGGATGTCGGCAAGCTGCCGCCCCAACTCGGTCAAAGGAGCGTGAAGCAGAGAAGACTGGTGGTCGAGACGCATGCCGAGCAAGACGAGCTTGCCCTCGGCAAACTCGACTAGATCGGTGGCACTGGACTGGCGGATGAGGCGGACGATGGCGTCGGCGGTTTCCTTCTCGGGGTGGATGAACTGATCAACGCCGAGTTCACGGGGACTGAAGATAAAATCGGGCGCGGTGAATTCGGGATTGCGGATGCGGGCGATGGCCGATTGGACGCCTAGCTTCTTGGCCATTCTACAGGCGAGCAGATTGACCTCGTCGTTGGTGGTCATGGCGGCGACGAGATCTACCTTCTCGATGCCGAGCCCGCGCAAGTCCTGCAAACTGGTGCCATTGCCCTCGGCGACGATGATGTCGAGCTGTTCGCTGACCCGCTTGACGCGGTTGGGATCGGTGTCAATCTGGGTAATATCGTGCCCGTCTTGGCTCAGTTGCTTGCTCAACTGAAAGCCGATGGCTCCGGCACCTATGACCAAAATGTGCATGATTTTTCAGGCAAATTCCGCAGCGAAGTTATCGTCTAGAAGCTAAGGACGATGCGCCCCTAACGCTAACTCAGTCGATGTGAAATACCTCGCGCAGATCTTTGGCAATAGGGCTATCGTCGGGGTTGGAGGCCATGATGTCCTTCATGTAGGTCCACCACCGGCGGCAATCCGGCGTCTCGGCGATGCTATTCCAGCGCTCCTCGTCTTCGAGTTCCACGTAGGCAAAAAGCTGGTGGGTGTCTGCGTCAAGGAAGATGGAGTAGTTGTGGACGCCGTGTTCCTTGAGGGTTTGCTCCAGTTCGGGCCAGATGGGGTTGTGGCGCGCTTCGTATTCGGCGTGTTGGTCGGGATTGACTTGCATGACAAAGGCTTTGCGGATCATGGGGCCTCCTTTGGCTTAAATTTGTGCCAAGTGTCTGGCATTTCGCTTGCTGAGTCAAATTACATGTATATTACGGGGCCAAATCAAAAATTGAAGATCATGTTGCCCTCGACGCCGTAGGCCCCGTCGATGAAGAGCCATAGGCAGGCCGTGGTGAAGTCGCCGAGGATCAGTCCTAAAAAGAACGGCATCAAGGCGCGGTAGGTGCGCACCCCGCCGTAGCGCAGGATGGTCGCCTTGAGTAACCAGGCCAAAAAGATGGACAACCAGCCATAGTAAACAATGGTGAAGGTGGAGGCGATGGGAAAACCCAAAGGATGCAGGGGCCACCACGTGAAGCGGTGGCGCAAAAAGAGCAGAGCCGCCATGACAAAGCTTCCGCTGGCGGTAAAGGCAAGGCGCGGGGCAAACGACGGCTCGGGCGCGTTGTACACCGAGGCCATATAGGTAAAGGGCCAGCGCGGCGCTCCGCTAAAGTACCAGCCGTGCAGGTTGATGCCGCCATAGGTATAGGCGAGGGTCATGGTAAACCAGACCGAGCCGAGCAGTCCCACGGCGATGGCGGCAAATAGCGCCCCAAGCAGCCAGCGCGGCGCGGGCGAGTCGCCGGAGGTGAGCTTGAGGCTGTGCATGACGGCGTTCATCATGTTGGCCGCGGTCTCGCCCATCCACACCGTGCTCAGGCCCAAGCTGGTCATGTTGCCAAGGCCGAGAGTCTCGGGACCAATACCTCGGGTGATAAAGGCCTGTGGTGCCATCGGCGTCTGGCAGCCGGGGATACCAGCCTCGCAGACAATGCGCGACAGACCGATAAAGACGATGAGCGCCCCTACCACCAGCAGCACCGCCGCGTACAGGGAGAGACCGGTGAGAGTCAGCCAGGCAACCATGAACGCCACGCCGACTGCTAGGCCGCCAAAGGCCGTGCGCGGGGCCATGAGTTCGCCGGGGGCTGGCTCGCCTTTTAACGCTTGGCTCCACAGGCGGCGCAGATGAGTGCGGGCGGTCCACAACACGAAGAGGGTCAGCACCAAGAGGCCGCCGGCCTGCTGGTGAGAGATGGGGACTGAGCCACCGCCCGAGGTCCAAATATCGCCTCCGCCGATTACGAGGCCGATGCGGGCGAAGACGACTTTTTCTAGGGTGTAGAACAAAAAGAAAAACCAGATGCTGAAGGAGACGCTGAGCGCCATCAGGTAAGCTAGGCCCAAGATCGGCAGGTTGATCAGCCAGGGCAGGCTGACGCTGCCTTGGAGCAGGGACAATCTGCCGTTCAGGGCTATGGGCTGGAAGGCGTCGTGGTAGTAGTTGAGCGAGTTCCACGAGTGGAGGAGGAGCGGCACGGCAAAGCCCAGCCACAGCAGGCGGTTTTTGAACAAGCGGCCGAAAATGGACGCGGAGTCCGCGTCTTCGAGCATGGTAAGCGGCAGGCGAGTGAGAGGGAAGACGAGCCGCTCGTTGGCGATCCACTGACCTCGGAGCAACACGCCGAGGCAAAAGAGGACCCAGTAGAAGGTGAAGAGAAAGCAGATCCAAGCGGCTAGCGGGCGGCTCCAAGCAGCCCACGGTATGGCGCTGCCTTGGGGCAGTCCTTCGTAGAACAGGCGCACGGCCTCGGTATCAGTGGGAGCCAGCCAAGGATGGATATATTCGACGAAAAGCTCCTGCCAGGCATTTTCCGGCGTGGCGTAGTACGCGGCTCCGGTGATGACCGACAGAAAGCTGCCGGTGAAGCCGGTGGTGACTACCACCGAGCCGACCAGCATCATGGCGTACACGGCGATGAGTTCGGCGCGGGAAAAGGCCCACACGCGGCCCAGCATCTTGAGCAGAGGCAGGGCCGCGGCTGTCAGCAGAAAGAGGAAGAGGACGGCGATAAGGGGGATGGCGTTGCTGGTGATCTGCGATCCCTTGACGATGAGGATTCCCCAAGGGCTCAGCACGCTGATCGCCCCCACGAGGAGCAAACCTGTGAGGACGGCGCGCAGAGAGAAAGCGGGTAGAGAGGTGGTACGGGACGTGGGGAACCGCCTATTTGAGACTGCGGATGAAGTAGAGCAGGCGCTTGAAAAAGTTTGGCCGGATACCGGAGTTCTCGGTGCGTTGGGCCACCACGTGGTAGGCTTGGAGTTGGTGATTGTACATGGCGTGGGACCCGCCCCACAAGTACAGGCGGAAGGCGCGGAAAACCGCTTCGCCCCAGCGCTCGACGACAGTTTGGCGATTGGCTTCAAAGCGAGTGGCCCAGTGCCTCAGCGTCAGGGCGTACTCGTGAGTTTCATCTACCACTTCCTCCACCTTGAAGCCGTGCATGAGGAATTCTTGCAGCAGGTCGGGTAGGCACAGGTATGTATGGGTGCCGGGGTAGATATAGCGACGCACGAAATTGCTCACCTTGTACTTCTCGAGCGTGGCCGAAGCGTCTAGATAAATGCGGCCCCCGGGCTTGAGGCATTTCCACACTTGCGCGGCAAAGTCGCGGTAGTGGGGGATGTGCTCAATGACGCCGAAGATGACGATGGCGTCGTACGGCTCGGGCGGGTCGTGCTCGAGGAAATCTTCAAGGAGGATTTGGCAGTTCGTCAGCCCTTGTTCGGCGATGAGGTCTTGGTGTAGTCGGTGCGAGTCCTCGGCAATGGTCAGGGCCGTGCTGTGGATGCCGCGCGGCCCGGCGTAGCGGGTAACTGCGCCCCAGCCCGCGCCGATGTCGAGCAGGCGGTCACCCGCTTGCAGGTGCAGGGCTTGGGCCATAGTGGCAAATTTGTGCTCGGCGGCTTGTTCCAGCGTCTCGTCATCGTCGTGGAAGAGGCAGTGCGAGTACAGATGGTATTGGCGATCGACGAACGCCAAGTAGAAATCGTCGCCGAAGTTATAGTGATGCGCGATGGCAGCGCGGTTGAGGCGGACGCGGTTGCTCCAGAGGAGTTGGAGATAGGCCCGCAGCAGGAAACCGGGGCTGACATTGCCCTTAGCGTACTGACGCAGATCTATGAAGGCGTGTACATCGCCCTCGATTTCGATCTCGCCCTCGACGTAAGCGCGACCGATGGCGTACTCGTCGAGTCTTTTGCTGAGCACTTCGTCGGAGTGGAAGACAACGCTAAAGGCCGGTTCGCCCGCTGGTCCTAAGCGCAAGGTCTCACCTTGTGCAAAGGTAAACTGGCAGGGGATAGGGATGTCGGCGAGGGCGGCGTGGAGTAGGCGGGCAGCCGCGCATTGAGGCTGGGGGGGCGGGGCTTGTTCTTGCTCTTGCTGTAATTGGGGCTGTGCGGTCACGGTCATGGCGGTTTTTCCTGGTGGCACAATTAGTTGCGCAAGGGGGACGTTTTGTGTTGGTGGGGTACAGATTATTAAACTTCGCTCAACTCGTCAAGAAGATGGGAAAAGGAGAGAGGTCATGCAGGTGCTTGGATGGGGCAGGATGGTGTGGAGTATCGGCGCAGTTGCGTGGTTGGGCTGTATTCCAGTCGAAGCGGAGCGTCCGATCGCGGCTGAGGCGCCGACGACGGGCGACATCCCGCAAAGTGTGTGGCCAGAAGCTTGGTTCCGGCCGCCGGCTACGGCTTCAGCCGTGGGATTGCAGACCTTCCGCCAAGCGCCCGTGCTTGATGAATTGGTAGACGCCGGTGAATTGCCGCCGGTCGCCGAGCGCCTGCCCGACGACCCTGTGGTGGTCCAACCTTTCGGCGAGATTGGTCGCTACGGAGGCACAGCCCGGCTGTTCTTCGCGGGTGAAAGCCTGATTAACGTGCCCGAAGGGGTGCTGCGTCCGGGGCCGCAGATGCGGTTGAATCTGCCGAATTTTGCGGCAAAGGCCGAATACCTCAACGGCGCGCGGACCTTGTGGATTACTCTGCGTCCGGGCCACAAGTGGTCTGACGGTCATCCTGTAACGGCGGACGACTACGCGTTCTGGTTCGATCACGTGCTGATGAACAAGGAGCTTACGCCAGTGGTGGAGCCTCGATTCAAGGGCGCGCGGATCGAAAAGCACGACGCGCACAGCTTCAGTTATCACTTTCCCCAGCCGATGCCGCTGTTTGTCAATCATCTCGCCCACAACAGTTCGCGCTTGGTGATGCCGGCGCACTTCATGCGCCGCTACCACCCGGATTTCACCGATCCCGCGCAGTTGGAGCGCGAAGCCGAAGAGCTGGGTTTGCAGGACTGGCTCACCTATTTCGGGGCGGTCAACAGCACGACCGATCTGATTCACTTCAACCGCCCTGTGCTGACGGCGTACGTATTGGTCAGCCGGACCTCGACGCGTGCCCTGCTGCGCCGCAATCCCTACTATTTCAAGGTGGATCCCGCAGGCAACCAGTTGCCCTATATCGACTCCCTGGAGGTACAGCGGGTAGATAGTCCCGAAATCATGGCAGCCAAAGCCTCGACTGGACAGGTTGACTTTGCCGGGCGGCAGTTTATGACGGCCGATATTCCGCTGTTTAAGCGCTTTGAGCAGAACAACGACTATTCCACGTACGTCTGGCCGCGGCCCTACGGCTCGGACGTGGTGTTGCAGTTCAATTTGAATCATCCCGATGAGGGACTGCGGCGGATTTTCCAAGACGTGCGCTTCCGACGAGCCATGTCGCTGGCCATCAATCGGGATGAAATCAACGACATCGTTTACTTTGGTTATGGGGTGCCGCGTCAACTTACGGTAGTGTCTGCGAGTCGCTACTTTGAGCCAGAATTTGCCACGGCTTGGGCGGAGTTTGACCCGGTGCGTGCGCGTGCGCTGTTCGACGAGATGGGACTTGTCGATCGCGATGGAGACGGACGACGCGAGCGGTTCGACGGTAAGCCATTGCAAATCACCTTGGAGTACATGATCGGCGAGACGCCCAAGCAAGTTACCCTAGACTTGGTCTCGGCCTACTGGCGCGAGGTGGAGGTAAACGTCAATCTCAAACAGATCAGCGGCACGCTGCAGCGGATCCGCGCTAGGGCGGGCTTGATGGACATGACTATCTGGCACGCCGATCGCAATGCGGATATCCTCTTTCCCATTGAGCCTTATTGGTACGTGCCGACCAATGGCGGCTGGGAGCAGAGCCAGTGGTCTAAGTGGACGCGGTGGTACTTCTCCGATGGCGCGCTCGGGTGGGAACCGCCGGCGCAGATCAAGGAACTGATCGGCTGGTGGGAGATACTGCGCCGCACCACAGACGAGGAAGAGCGCATTGCGATGGGCAAGAAGATCCTCCGCAGCCAAGCTGAGAACTTGTGGGCACTCGGCGTCATTGGCTTGGGGCCGCATCCGGTCGTGGTCAGCCGCAAGCTGCGCAATGTGCCGCCCCAAGGCTATTGGGGTTGGGATTCGCGCTGGACGTGGCCGTATTACCCGGAGACTTGGTATTTGGAGGAGTAAGTTGCAAAGTAGCCGCGAGCGCTCGGACTTGCTCTAGCAGTTGTCTTTTGCGGCACTCTTTTTATATATTGTGCTGATATTTAGTAACGATTAGCAACTATTAAGAGCTGTTGAAAGGAGGTAAAGAGAAGCCGTTTTAGGCATTAGAAGCTCACTTTTGATTTTTTTGACGAATATTCAAACCACGAACCCATGAGGTGAATTGCATTATGAAGAAGATTTTGAGCATCGCGAGTATTTTGGCCCTAGGCATCATGCTACAGGCCAGCGCGGTATCGGCCCACGTGCCGATCCCCGGCATCGACTCTGGTACGCTTTTCCAGTGGCCCGCTGGCTTGGAACCGACCTTGGACGGCGACCTCTCTGAATGGGACATCGTCCCTGATGATTATTACGTCCCCTTTGAATCGCACTTCGAGTACTATCTCGGCTTGGGCCACGAAAACGACGAGAGCAATCTGTCGTTTCGGGTGGTGGGCTCTTGGAGTGCGGGAACCAACCGCCTCTATCTTATGATGGAGCGCTTCGATAACTACTGGGATCGCAATGGTATCGGCGCGGTCGCTGCTGGCGATGATAGCTGGGAAATTATGATCGACGCCGACCACGGTGGTGACCGGCACTTTGCCCTTCCCGACGATTACGACGACGACGACGAGCGCCAGCGCAACCAGGGCCGTTTTGCCCAGAACGCCCACTACTGCTGGCCCGACATGCCCGACGCCAATCGGGCCGTCGGCTGGAAGTGGTTCTTCAACAGCAAGTCAACATGGCACGACGTTCCCCCGTGGGGCGATTACGGTTTCCAGCTAGACGGCGAAGTCAACTCAGGCGAGGTCACGGCGCGCATCGAGGTGATGACGGTCGCTTGGGACGACTTCCACTGGATCGGTCCCGACGATAGCCAGATTCACACCTTCACCGAAGGCAATACCATGGGTCTCGGTTGGGTCGTCCACGACATGGACTCGGCCGAAGAGGACAATGGCGGTGCCAGTGACGGGGGCTGGGGCATCAACCCCAACATCCAGATGTGGTTCGACTGCGTCAACTGCTCGGACTTCCTGCTGGCCACGATCGATCCGCGCGTGGATTTCAGCAGCATTGAAACCGCAGTAGAAGAAGAGAGCTGGGGACGTATCAAGGCGGCCTATATCCAGTAGTTCGCTTCTCGTTCCTAAACTATCAGTAAACTGTAGTCTCTGAAGGGGAGGTGTCTCGTGCATCTCCCCTTTAGATTTCTGCCTTCCCCGTGGGAGATGGAGTCATGGTCGCATTCAGAGGCTTCTGTGCCGCGCTCTTGTTGGTCGCGAATAGCATTCCGGTTGCGGGATTGACCGTTTATCGGCTGGGCGGTGAGGGCTTGCCGCTGCCGCCCGAAGTGGCCAGCGGACAAGCCGATTTCGTCCAATTTAGCTGGGCCGAACTCGATCCCAACTTGCAGGGAGCAAGCGAATCCCTGACGATTGCGCCCGACGGCATCACTCCCTTGTTCTTTCCCGCGGATGTCAATATCGCGACGACGGTCAATGATCGCGGCGGCTATCTACATACCCAGGGCTTTCAAGCGTGGATCGAAACCGATGACACTAACTTGGTACATGACGGCGATCCGGCGACAGCCTATTTCGAGGAGAAGGGGTCCAATCGGGTGAACGTAGGGGATGACTTGCGCTTCGGCAAAACCTTATTGTTTGACCTTGGCGGTTTGTTTGCGGTAGATCGAATCCGCTTTTTCACCCGCGCTGGCAACGAAGACAATTACATCGAACTCTTCCACATCTGGACTAATACGCTGACGATTGAAGAAGCGGGGATCAGCAGCGTGGATCTCTGCACTGCCGGGAGGACGGACAACTGTTTGGGCTTCATCAATAGGGCACACCGCGACATCTACAATCGCAAGGACATGTATTTCGAAGCGCTGTTGGAGGTCAAGGAAAACACCCGCTCTACCGTAGAAGTGGAACTCACCGGCGAATACATTCGCCGCGTGGTCTTGTTCGTGCCTTCACAGCCGACTCGGGACTGGGAGATCGCCGAGTTTGAGATCTTTGCGCCCGGCTATGTGCCCAACGCCTCGTATCTTTCCAACATCCTCGATCTCGGCAAAGAAGTCTCGCTAGGCGAGTTGCGCTGGTCGGGGACCAAGGACGCGGAGGCCACAGTCAACATCCGCAGCCGGAGCGGCAGCGATGTCGATCCCAACATATACTGGCGCCATACATTCCGCGGCGACGAGCAGGTCAGCTACGACGCCAAGGGCAAGCCGCTGACCTTGCGCGCGTACGGGCGCTTGGAAATTTCCGAGCGCGGCAAGATCACCCGCGACGCGGCAAATTGGGATTTCTGGTCGAAGACCTACGATTTTGGCGACAGTGTTGGGACGCGCTGGTCGGCGACTAAGCCTCGGAGCTTTGTCCAGTTTGAGTTGGACTTTCAATCGAACATCGCCGCGGGCAGCCGGATGAACTACGTGGAGTTTACTGCGTCCCCGCCGGCGGTCACGACGCTGGTGGGAGAAATCGATCCTTATCAGGTGGAAACGGCCCAAGTAACGCAGTTCACTTATGCCATCCGGCCTACCATCGGACTCGACGACCCGGGATTCGATCATTTGGAAATTTCGGTTCAGGGCGGGCGGCTAGTGAGTATCGACGGCGTGCGGATCGGGGGCCAAGAGGTAGCTTTTGAGCGAGTCGAAGAAGGGGCTGAGCAGCTGGTGGTGGGCGTACCGAGGTTAGACGTGGACCGCACTGAAGAGGTGATGGAGGTGGATTTCAGCGCCGAGATTTTTCGCTATGGAGCGACCTTTGCCGGTCGCGTGTTCGACAGCCAAACCCCGCAGGAGATTTGGCAGCCGGTGCAGCCCGGCGACGCCACGGCACTCAGGGACGGCAACAGCCTTTCGGTGCAGGCCGTTGCGCTAGGTGCGCGAGTCCTCGGCGCGCTCGATTTGGCCGGGGGCATTTTTACGCCCAATGGCGACGGCGTCAACGACGGGTTGGACATTGCCTATGATTTGCTCAAACTGGTGGCACCGGCTCCGGTGGTGGTGGAAGTGCGGGACTTGGCCGGCGGCTTGGTGCGCGAGGTGTACAATGGTCTCGACACGGCCGGTCGCCACCGGCGGCTATGGGATGGTTTGGATGAACGTGGCCAGCAGGTGGCACCCGGTGTTTACATCTGCCGCGTCGAAGTTGCCACCGAGGAGGGACGGCGGCAGCGCGCAGGGGTCGTAGCGGTCGCCTATTGAAACCGGCTAGTTCAGGAGATTGAGCTATGGTCAGCAGGAAGTGTACACTAGCGCTGGGTTTGGGGCTTGGGTTGTGGGGGTTGGTTGGGGCACAAAATCACGCCTTGCGTTCCGACCACGTCGTTGTAAATACCCAACGCCACTGGAGTAATTGGGCCTTTGTCGAGGGGACGCTGGATGTCTCCGCTAGCGGGGAGATTGTTCCAGCTTTCGTGCCCAAAGACCACAACGCCGTAACGGACATTGTCCAACACCTGCAGCGCATCGCCGATAACGCGACTATCCTCGACGCGATCGAAGCCGGGACCAACAAGGCAGCGGTCGCCAACCTCTTCGACGGCGACGAAACGACCTATTGGGAGCCAGACCCTGACAGCCCATTGCGGGACTGGTGGATCCAGGTCGATATGGGACGATTGATCAATGCCACGCGGGTCGGGTTGCAATTCGTGCCCGAGGGGCAGGGCGATCCCTTTTTGCAGTTTGCGGTGCTGACGGCCGACAACGCCGATCAGGGCAACAAGATAGCGGGCAAGGTACCCATGCACTTGGTGTACCGGACGCCAAGCGACAACAAGAACCAGCGTGAGTTCGAGTTCGACCTCAGTCGAGGAGAGCTGATCAACCCCACTCCCGGCGTGGATTTTGCGGGCGATATGGTGCGCTTCGTGCAAGTCGTGATCACCGAAAGCGATGGCGCACGCGCCGTCGAAGTGTCGGCGGAAGAATACGAGGCGTTGGCCAGCCGCGACAAGGGAGACGTGGTCTTCTATAAGCAAGTGGGGGAGGGGGAAGTGGAGGTCGAGGCGGCGATCTACGAGGCGATTGACTCGCAACTGCGCGGCCCGGTGCGCTATTACCGGCGGGAGCGGCCGCGCTTGGCTGAGTTGGCCGTCTATGAGTTGGGCAAGAACATTTCGCAGGGCATGATCCTCGACCGCAACGGCAGCGCCGAGAGTTCCCACGATGGATCTGTGGGCAATCTAGTAGATGGGGAAGGCACCTATCTAACCTTTAATCTCAAAGCCTTTCAGACGGGGAACGTGGAATTCGGCGAGCGCTTTCTGGAGTTTGACCTAGGGGCTTCCTACTGGCTCGATACTGTGCAGCTATGGTACAGCCTCAGCGTTGCTGGCGGCCGGCTGGCTGGAGCTAGTTTTCACCGCTACGCAATCCAGACTTCGGACGGCACTCCCGCCCCAGGTGGCGGTCGGCTGTGGAGAGTGCCCGAACAGGTCCGCGGTTTGGGTAGGGCGTATGAAGTCAACACCTTTCAGCCGACGCCGGCCCGCTTTGTGCGCATTGCCTATCCTTTTGCCAGCAGCGAGTCGGGCCGAGAGGGGAATAAAGCGCGCGTCCGAGAAGTGCAGCTCTATGGCGAAGGGCACCATCCCGAGGTAGAGTTGGAGTCGGGGTTGATCCCGTTGCAGGGAGCCAAGAACCTAGTGTCGATCGAATGGGAAGCGGATACGCCCTCGGGCACGTCCGTGCAAATCCAGACCCGCACTGGCGATGAGGTCTCCGAAGCGTACCGGTACTACGACAGTGGCGGCGTGGAAGTCTCGGAGGGCAAATACGCGAAGCTAGGTTTTTTCAAAAAGGGCCGGATCGACACCCTGCAAGTGGCCGGGTCCGACTGGAGCAACTGGAGTGCGCCCTATGCGCGTTCCGGCGACCCGATTGCCTCGCCCAGCCCGCGCCAATACCTGACCTTGCGCGCCCGGTTGACGACCACAGACCCCATGCACGCCGCCAGACTGAACTCCATTCGTTTGAACTTCAATCCTCCGGTGGCCAAACAACTGCAAGGGGAACTGGATATTGGAATCTTTGAGCGCTTGGGTGCGCCGCAGGAGGTGTCACTGTTCGTCAAGCCGACCTTCGCGTCGCAGGACTTGGGCTTTGACGAGATATTGGTGCGCACGCCGCCAGATATGTCGCTCGAATTCGGCGCGCTGCGCTTGGGCAGCTCGGCGCAATGGGAAAGCGGCCAAGCCGAAGAGTTGGCCGATGTGCAGGTGATGGAGACGCGCTCGGATTCACTCTGGTTGCGCCTCGACCGGCTGGTAAAGCGGGGCGGACAGGTCGATCTAGTTGAGGTGCAGTTTACGACGGCCCTGTTTTCCCCGGGGGCAGTGCTCCAAGCGGCGCTGGGCAATTCGTCGTTGGCAAACTCGTGGCAACAGGTTGACCCGGCGGACGTGACGGAACTGGCCCAGAGTCAGGGGCTGCAAATTCTCGCTTCGGTGCAGGACAACAACGTGCTCGGCGACCTAGGCATTCAGCCGGAGGTAGTGACGCCCAACGGCGACGGGGTCAACGACGCGCTAACCATTGATTTTACTGTGCGTCGGTTGAGTGGTACGCGTCCCGTCAACGTGCGGATTTACGACTTAGGCGGTCGGCTAGTGCGCCGTCTCGATACCCAGAAGTCCTTGGTGGCCGGGAAATACGTGCTCGACTGGGCGGCCGATGACGAGCAGGGGCAACTGGTGCCGCCCGGAATTTACATTTTGCGCATCGATGTCGATGCGGATTCGGATCGCGACGTGCGGCAAACGGGAGTTCAGCGCCTGCTGCATGTGGCGTATTGACCATATAGGAAGAGAGTCGGCTGTGTTGTATCCGCGCGCGAAGGCGCTGGTGCTGGTACTGTTAGCGGTGCAGAATCTAGGGGCGGAGCGCCGCACCATTGTCATGGGAGGCGAGGAGGGTTTAACGTGGGAAAGCGGTGGCGGCACTATCGCGGCTTTGATACAAATCGGTCCGACTGAAGTCGAGGTTAACAACACCCCGGGCAATGTGCTCGAATTTGACGCCGATGGTCGGGTGGGCTGGCTGTCGCCGCAACAGGCGGATGAGACCGTAAATATCGCCTTGGGTCTCCTCGACCGCGGTGGTCGCCTTGGCGCGCCGACTATTTTGTCGCAGGTCATAAAAGACCAGCTAATTTTTATGATCGACGACGATCCCACGACCGCCTTTGAGCGCAAGACGGCTCGCGGGGGGAGCCAGGTCAACTCGCTCGGAGTAATCATGGATTTCGATCTCGGCGCGCGGTTCGGCGTCGAGCGAATCCAGTTTTTCCCCCGCAATGCACACCCCGATTTCCCCGCCCCGAATTTTCCGTTCCAAAACGATTTTCTACGCGGCTTTGAACTGCTGCTCAACGACGGCAGCGAAGAAACGCAGGTGGCCAATCAGCCGGTGCTGACCA